>JBFHXL010000008.1:0-17458 GCA_041599035.1 Thiobacillus sp.
ATCGCCAAGGGCGAGGCCGACATCAACCAGTGTCCCCCGGGCGGCGAAGAGGGGATGAAGAAGCTGGCCGATCTCTTGGGCGTGGAGCCCAAGCCGCTCGACGAATCCCACGGCACGCCCAAGCCGAAATCGGTGGCGTTCATCGACGAGCAGACCTGCATCGGCTGCACGCTGTGCATCCAGGCGTGTCCGGTAGATGCCATTTCGGGCGCGGCCAAGCAGATGCACACCATCATTGCCGCCGAATGCACCGGCTGCGAACTCTGTGTGCCGCCCTGCCCGGTCGACTGCATTTCGATGGTGCCGATCGCCGAAGACCTGCCGCACTGGAAATGGAAATATCCCGTGGTCATGCTGAAAAAAGCCTCATGAGCCGCAAACTTTACACATTCAAGGGCGGGGTGCATCCGCCGGCGCACAAGAGCGAGTCGAACATGCGCCCGATTCGCCCGCTGCATCTGCCCGAAAAGCTCATCATCCCGCTGCGCCAGCACATCGGAAATCCGGCCAAACCGGTGGTCAGCGTGGGCGATCGGGTACTGAAAGGCCAGATGATCGGGGAAGCCGACGGCTACATCTCGACTGCGGTGCATGCCTCCAGTTCGGGCATCGTCAGCGCGATCGACCTGCAGCCGGTTCCGCACATCTCCGGCCTGCCCGATCTTTGCATCACCATCGATACCGACGGCCGCGACACATGGGCCGAACTGCAGCCGCTCGATTACCAGGCGATGACAGCAGTCGACCTGCGCATGCGGCTGCGTGACCTGGGTCTGGCCGGACTCGGCGGCGCGGTGTTTCCGAGTGCGGTCAAGCTCGACCCCGGCGCGACCCACAGCTGCCCCACCCTGATCATCAATGGCGGCGAATGCGAACCGTGGATTACCTGCGACGACATGCTGATGCGCCACCACGCGGATGAAATCCTGCAGGGCGTGGCGGTGATGCGGCATCTGCTGGGCAGCACGGAAATACTGGTCGGCATCGAGGACAACAAGCCCGAAGCCCTCGCCGCGATGCAGGCTGCCGCTGCCAAACTGGACTTTGCGGTAGAGGTGGTCGCGGTGCCGTCGATCTACCCCGGTGGCGGCGCCAAACAGATGATCAGGACGCTGACCGGCAAGGAAGTCCCGTCCGGCAAGCTCTCCACCGATATCGGCATCCAGGTGTTCAACGTCGGCACCAGCCACGCCCTGGCGCGCGCGGTACATTACGGAGAGCCGCTGATCTCGCGGCTGGTCACAGTCACCGGGCATGTGCTGCGCCCGCAAAACATAGAGGTACTGATCGGCACGCCGATCAGTACGCCGATCATGCTGGCGGGCGAACGCGACGGCGCCACCGGCGTGCTGATGGGCGGCCCGATGATGGGCATGACAATGCCCAACATGGAAGTGCCGGTGGTCAAGGCCACCAACTGCATTCTGGTGAAATCGGCCGAACTGTTCCCGCCCCTGCCCAAGGCCCTGCCCTGCATCCGCTGCACCCGCTGCGCCGAGGCCTGCCCGGCCGAACTGCAGCCGCAGGAGCTGTTTCGCTTTGCGCAGGCGGGCGATTTTGGCCGCGCGCAGGAATATCACCTGTTCGACTGCATCGAGTGCGGCTGCTGCAGTTATGTCTGCCCCAGCCACATTCCGCTGGTCGATTTCTATCGCTATGCAAAAAGCGAAATCTGGGCGCGCGAAAAGGACAAACGCGCGTCCGACCTGGCGCGCGAACGTCACGAATTCCGCCAGTTCCGGATCGAGCGCGAGAAGAAGGAAAAAGCCGAAAAGCTTGCTGCCAAGGCGCAGGCCGCGCGTGCGCACGCTGCGCAGGAGCAGACGCCGGCACCCGGCGCCGGCGAAGGTACGGCCCCCAGCGAGGCCGATGCCAAGAAGGCCCTGATCGCCGCCGCGATGGCGCGGGCACAGGCCAAGAAGGCCGATGTCGCACCCAAAAACACCGACAACCTGTCGCCCCAAACCCGGCACGAGATCGAGGCAATCGAAGCGCGCCGGGATAAAATTCGTGAACTGGCGCACAAGCCGCTGGAATCCAAAGAGAAGCCCTGATGCCCGCCCCCTTTATTCTCGATCGCACCAGTGTCACCCAGGTCATGGCCTGGGTGCTGGCAGCCCTGCTGCCCGGCATTGCCGTTTACGTCTGGCTGTTCGGGCCGGGCATTCTGGTCACGCTGTCGCTCGCCACCGTCACCGCAGTGGCAGCCGAAGCCGCGATGCTGAAGGCGCGCGGCTATCCGGCCAGGCCCTTCCTCACCGATCTTTCTGCCATCGTCACCGCCTGGCTGCTGGCCCTGTCGCTGCCCTCGCTCGCACCGTGGTGGCTGATCGTCACCGGCACGCTGTTCGCCATCGTGGTGGCCAAGCACCTGTACGGCGGCCTGGGGCAGAATATTTTCAACCCGGCAATGGTCGGCTACGCAGTGCTGATCGTGTCGTTTCCGGTGCAGATGACGCAGTGGACGGGGCCGCTCGAGCTGACCGCGATGCCGCTGAGCCTGGCGCAAAGTGCGACGGTAATTTTTGGCGGCGACTTCCCCAGGGCCACGCTCGATGCCGTCACCATGGCGACGCCGCTGGATGCATTGCGAACCGGTTTGTTGCAGCAGCACACCGTCGACGAAGTGCTGGTACAGCCGATTTTTGGCCACTACGGCGGGACGGGGTTCGAATGGCTGGCGACGGCCTTTCTGCTGGGCGGTCTGCTGCTGTGGGCGCTGCGCATCATCAGCTGGCAGGTGCCGCTGGCGTTTCTCGCCGGCATCTGGCTGGCCGCCGGCTTCCTGCATTTCTTTGACGCCGGGCGCTTTGGCGCGCCGTGGTTCCATCTGTTTGCGCCATCGGTGATGCTGGGGGCGTTCTTCATCGCCACCGACCCGGTGTCGGGCGCCACCACCCCGCGCGGCAAGCTGATTTTCGGTTTCGGCGCCGGCCTGATCACCATCATCATCCGCACCTGGGGCGGCTTTCCGGACGGCGTGGCCTTTGCCATCCTGCTGATGAACCTGTCGGTGCCGCTGATCGATGCCTGGACCCAGCCGCGCATCTATGGGGGAAGCGACCGCGCCGGCAAGGAGCCGCCCGCGTGAACGCACTGCTCATGGCTGCCGGCCGCAACGCCCTGCGCACCGGCACGATCCTGTTCGCCTTCACCGTCGTCGCCACCGCGATGCTGGTGTACACCTTCACCCGCACGCAGCCCAGCATCGAACGCAGCCAGCAGGCTGAAAAGCTGGCCCAGTTGAGCCAGGTATTGCCGGCCGCCCTGTATGACAACGACCTGCTTGCCAGCCAGCAGAGCGTGGCGCCGGACGACCGTCTGGGCACGCGGCAGCCGTCGGCGATATGGATCGCCCGCCGCCACGGCAGCGTCACCGCCGTGGCGCTGGAAGCGATCGCGCCGGATGGCTATGCCGGCGATATTCAGCTGGTGATCGGCATTGACGTGAACGGCGTGATCACCGGCGTGCGCGTCACCGCGCACCGTGAAACACCGGGGCTGGGCGACTATATCGACCGCAAGAAAAGCGACTGGATCGAGCAGTTTGCCGGCAGGTCGCTGACCGCACCCGAAGCCAAATACTGGAAAGTCGCCAAGGACGGCGGCCGATTCGATGCCCGTGCCGGCGCCACCATCACCCCGCGTGCGATCGTCAGGGCGGTTAGGAACGCGCTCGATTATTTTGCGCAACACCGCGCGAAATTTGTCACGCCGCCCCCTGTCAACGAGAAGGAGCCCTCATGACCCTGACCGAATTCCGCAGCCTGTTCAATACCGGCCTCATCAAGCAGAACGCCGGCCTGGTGCAGTTGCTCGGCCTGTGCCCGTTGCTGGCAATCAGCAACAACGTGGTCAACGCGCTGTCGCTGGGAATGGCGACCATGCTGGTGATGGCCGCTTCCAGCGGCGCGGTGTCGAGCGTGCGCCATTTTGTGCCGCACGAGATCCGCATCCCGGTGTTCGTCCTCATCATCGCCGCGCTGGTCACGGTGATCGACCTGGCGATGAATGCGTTCGTGCATCCGCTCTACCTGGTGCTGGGGATTTTCATTCCGCTGATCACCACCAACTGCATCGTGCTGGCGCGCGCCGACGCGTTCGCGTCCAAGAACCGGCCGTTGCACAGCGTGATCGATGCGATCGCGATGGGGCTGGGCCTGACGACGGTGCTGGTGGTGCTGGGCGGGGTGCGCGAACTCGCCGGCAAGGGCACGCTTTTCTCGGGCATCGATCTGGTTTTCGGCGAAGAGGCCAAACAATTCGTGCTGCACGTGCTGCCCAACTACCAGGGCTTCCTGCTCGCCATCCTGCCGCCCGGCGCTTTCATCGCGCTGGGGCTGCTGATCGCCGCCCATAACTGGAACAAGGCCCGCGCCGAACAGCGCGCCCGCATGACCGTGCCGGCGACGGCATGAACCCTGCGCTGAAACGACGGGCGCCAGGCTCACACCATGAATCCAGCCAAACGCCACGAAATCTTCAGCCGCCTGCGCGCGGCCAATCCCCATCCGACCACCGAGCTTGAATACACGACGCCGTTCGAACTGCTGGTGGCGGTGGTGCTGTCGGCACAGTCCACCGACAAGGGGGTGAATCTGGCCACCCGCAAGCTGTTTCCGGCAGCCCACACGCCGGAGGCCATTTACGCGCTGGGCGAGGCGGGGCTTGCCGATTACATCAAGACGATCGGGCTCTACAAAAGCAAGGCGCGACACCTTGTCGCTGCCTGCAGGATGCTGATCGACCACCACGGCAGCCAGGTTCCGGCCGAGCGCGCCGCGCTCGAAGCGCTGCCCGGGGTCGGACGCAAAACCGCAAACGTGATTCTCAACACCGCTTTTGGCGAGCCGACGATGGCGGTCGACACCCACATCTTTCGCGTCGCCAACCGCATCGGCCTCGCGCCCGGCAAGACCGTGCTGGAGGTGGAAAAGAAACTGCTCAAGACGGTTCCGGATGAATTCCGCATCGACGCCCACCACTGGCTGATCCTGCATGGCCGCTACGTGTGCCAGGCGCGCAAGCCGAAGTGCGGCGAATGCATCATTTCCGATCTGTGCGAATACCGGGGCAAGCACGTTGCGGATGCGCCTGTGAAGGGACACATCAAATAATGTTCAATCCCAGCCGCGACCAGGTGCGCCGCTTTTTCTTCGACGTATGGGCGAAATACCGCGCCGGCCAGCCGCTGGCAGGCGCGGAGCAGCCGGCGCTCGACGCCATCCTGGCGCATCCCGAATATCACGCCATCCTCGACCAGCCCGAGCGCTATCAGGAACGGGATTACCTGCCTGAAGCGGGCGAAACCAATCCCTTCCTGCATTTGTCGATGCACCTGGCCATCGCCGAGCAGCTCTCGGTCGACCAGCCGCCGGGGATACGCGCGCGTTACCAGAGCCTGCTCGAGCGCCACGGCGACGCCATGGACGCGCAGCACGCCATCATGGAATGCCTGGGAGAAATGATCTGGCAGGTGCAGCGTCACCAGACGGCTTTCGATTCGAGCGCCTATTTGCGCTGTCTCGACCACGCGCTCGGGCACAGCTGAAGCGCTCAATATTTCAGCGTCAGCCCCTTCTGTCTGGAGAAGTACACGGCCAGATCCTGCATGTCCGTTTCCGACAGGGCTTGCGCCTGGCCCGCCATGACGGGGTTTTTACGCTTGCCCGCCTTGTAGTCCCTGAGCGCCTGCACCAGGTAGTCGCGATTCTGGCCCGCCAGCTTTGGAAACGAGGGCACCGAACTGATGCCGTCGGCGCCATGACAACTCGCGCAGGGGGCGGACTTGGCGCGCCCTGCCTCGAAGTCGCCGCTGGCGTGGAGCAGCGGCGAACAGCCCAGTGCGGCGACGGCGAGGATAGGCACGCTTTTATTCATGGGCATGTCCTCGATCAATCAGCGGGGCCGCTGTACGACGAGGCGTAATAGGCCGCGAGATCTTCCATGTCCTGCTCGGACAAACTGGCTGCAATCGCTTGCATGCCCGGATGGCTGCGCTCGCCCGCCTTGTAGGCCTTGAGCGCCGCCACCATGTATTCGGCGTGCTGACCACCGAGCCGGGGAACGCTGTACACGGCAGGATAGGCCGTGCGCCAGCCGGGAATGCCGTGGCAACCGGCGCACATCGAGGTTTTACGCTGGCCGGCCCGAGGATCGCCCGCCGCCTGAAGCGGCACCGCCAGCGCCAGCAGCACGCACGCGCTCAGCGCCATCGCGGTGGCTTTCGTCTTCCATGTGCACTCTGCCTGCCTTGTCATCGGGATCCCGTCTGATGCGGCGTTCAGGTCTGAGTATAGGATCCGCTTCGCAGATTGACGCTGGCTGCATGTCCTAATTGACAGATGCGTCATGCGCCCGCCGCCACTCCCACGGCGGCGTGGGCGCGGCATCCGCCCACACCCCGCGCTGCATGCGGCGCGCTTCGTCCTGCGCCGCCGCCAGTTCGGCATTGCGCCGGTAGCGCATGGACGTCCAGGCCAGGCCCAGACGCACCATCTCGGTATTGACCTGCAGCGCGCCCTTCTGAACCTGCGCGATGCTGCGCCCGTAGACGTCGGTCGCCACCACATCGAGCTCCACGCGCTGCTTCAGCAGCAGATCCGTCAGCGCGCGCGTGGCCGCCTCGCCGTAGGGTTGCGCTTTCTCCGGCGCATCGATATCGGCCAGACGAATTTTCAGGAAGGCGCGCCCTGAAGGGTGTAAACGTGAGCGGACGCTGTAATGGTCGGGCTTGAACAGCACCGTATCACCGTCGATCACCACGATGACGACGCCGTGCAGGGTGTCCGCCCGCACCGGCACGGCAATTCCCCAGCCGGCAACCAGCAAACCCAGCGCCAGGACCGTCCGCAGGACGCGCACCCTGAAGGGCACGAGCACCCTGACGGGCATGCATGTCGGGCGGCGTGCGCCTTGCGGAATATTCCCCGGCCGGTGCTTCACCCGGCCAGCATCTCCGCGGCGTGCTTGCGCGTGGTGGCGGTGATCGTGATCCCGCCCAGCATGCGCGCGATTTCCTCGACCCGGGTGGCGGCGTCGAGCGCTTCGATATTGGACGACACGAAGCCGCCGTCCGCCCGCTTGGCCACCCGCAAATGCCGGCTGCCGCGCGCGGCCACCTGCGGCAGGTGCGTGATCACCAGCACCTGGCGGGTTTCGCCCAGTTTCGCCAGCCGCCGGCCGACTGCTTCGGCCACGCTGCCGCCGATGCCGACGTCGACCTCGTCGAAAATCAGGGTCGGCACGCCGGCCACGCCGGACAGTGCCGTCTGGATCGCCAGGCTGATGCGCGACAGTTCGCCGCCGGAGGCCACCTTGCCAAGCGGCCCCGGAGCCAGCCCCGGGTGGCTGGCGACGAGGAAGCTCACGTCCTCGAGTCCGTGCGCGCGCGGTTCACTGACCGCCTGCAACGGGATGTCGAGCTGCCCGCCGGCCAGCGCGAGTTCGTGCATCGCTGCCGTCACCTGTTTCGACAGCGCCCTGGCCGCCTTACGGCGCTGTGCCGTGAGCTGCGACGCCTCGGTCTGGTAGTGCGCCCAGGCAGCGTCTTCCTGGGCCTGCAATGCGTCGAGATCGCTGCTGGCCGCCAGCTCAGCCTGGCGCGCCTGGAACTGGGCGAGCAGATCAGCCAGCGCCTCCGGCTGCACGCGATGCTTGCGCGCCAGCTGGTGCATGTCGCTCATGCGGCGATCAAGCTCGCGCAGGCGCTCGGGATCAAGGTTCAGATTGTCCGCATAGCGGCGCAGTGCATGGGTCGCCTCACCCAGGTTGGCGCTGGCCGCATTGAGCAGGGCAGCCACATCGGACAGGCTTTCGTCCACCGACTGCATGGCGTCGAGGCGCGCGCTCATTTCGCCGAGGCGGCCGGACACCGCCGCCTCGCCCTCGTCGAGCCCCTGGATCAAGGCCTGGCTGCCTTCGATCAGCGTGGTGACGTGCGCCAGCCGGGCATGCTCGGCCTGGATCTCGTCCCAGCGCCCGAGGTCCGCGCCCAGCGCGCGCAGCTCCTCCAGCGCCAGCGTCAGCCCGTCGCGTTCGATCTGCTGTGCGCGGCCATGGGTTTCGGCATCGAGCCGCTGTTGGCGTGCGCGCTGCCAGGCATGCCAGGCCGCATTGACCGTCGCCGCCCGCGTCTGCGCACCGGCATAGGCATCGAGCACCTCGCGCTGGGTATGCGGACGCAGCAAGGCGTGATGTGCATGCTGGCCGTGAATGTCGAGCAGAAATTCGGCGGCTTCCTTCAGCTGCGTCAGCGGTGCGGCGCTGCCATTGATGAAGGCACGCGAGCGGCCGCCGGCGTCGATCACGCGGCGCAGGATCAGCGCACCGTCGTCCGCCGCCAGACCCGCCTCGTCGAGCCAGGCCGCAAGCCCGGACAGGCCGTCAATGACAAACTCGGCGGTGATTTCCGCACGTGCCGCGCCGCTGCGCACCACGCCGCCTTCGGCGCGATCGCCCAGCGCCAGCGCCAGCGCGTCGATCAGAATCGATTTTCCGGCACCGGTTTCGCCGGTGAGCACGGTCAGCCCCGGCGCGAAATCGAGCTCGACCGATTCGACCAGCAGATAGTTGCGGATGGACAGATGAGACAGCATGGGCGAACGCGCTTCAGCGCCGACGAAAAACCGTGACGAGTGCGGCCTGATTCACGGACCTAGAGTTTCCGGCCCCAGTGCAGCTTTTGCCGCAGGGTGTCGTAGTAACTGTAAGAGTGCGGGTGCAGCAGGGTGATCGGATGGGTGGCGCGGGTGATCCACACATGGTCGCCGCTATACAGTTCGAAATGATGCTGGCCGTCGAAGTGGACGCGCGCATCGTCGGCATAGGTCAGGATCAGCTCGATACGCGAATCGCTGCTGACGACGATCGGCCGCGCCGACAGGGTGTGCGGGCAGATCGGCACCAGCGCCACCGCCTCCAGCGTCGGATGCACGATGGGGCCGCCGGCCGACAGCGCATACGCCGTGGTGCCGGTCGGCGTGGTGACCACCAGACCATCGGCCCGCTGACTGTAGACGAACTCGCTGTTGATGGAAATTTCCAGTTCGATCAGCCGCCCCGAACCGCCCTTGCCCAGCACCACATCATTGAACGCCGTGCCTTCAAACACCCGCTCACCGCCACGGCGAACCTGACCGTTCAACAAAATCCGTTCTTCCGCCACGTACTGACCGCTGAGGATTTCCGCTACGGCGCCAAACATGTCGCCAACGGTGATGTCGGTCAGAAAGCCCAGCCGTCCCTGGTTGATCCCGATCAACGGTACCCTGTACGGCGCCAGCTCACGCGCAATCGACAGCATGGTGCCGTCGCCGCCCAGCACCACCACGGCATCGCAATCGGTTGTCAGGTCGTGCAGGTCGCTGTTGGGAAAATCGGTGATGTCCAGGTTTTCTGCGGTCTGGCTGGCAAGCCGTACTTCGTGGCCGCGCCCGCGCAGGAATTCGCACAGCGCGCGCACGGAAGCGCCCATGCCCTGATTATCGTACTTGCCCACGAGGCCGACGGTATGGAAAGGGGTTTGCATGAAAGGCGATTATATAGAGGTGAGCGGCAAGGGGTGAGCAATGCGCAGCCGCAGGCATCGAATTTCGCGGCAAACAAGCGCGGCGAGCCCTATATAATTCAAGCATGCTGAACGATCGTGCACGAATCCTGCTGAAAACTCTGGTGGAGCGCTATATCGCCGACGGCGAGCCCGTCGGGTCGCGCACCCTGTCGAAGTACGCCGGGCTGGATCTGTCGCCCGCCAGCATCCGCAACATCATGGCCGACCTCGAGGAAAAGGGCTTCGTTTCCAGCCCGCACACCTCGGCCGGGCGGGTGCCCACACCGCGCGGCTACCGGATTTTTGTCGACACGCTGCTGACCGTGCGGCCGCTGGAGCAGGCTGCGGTCAGCCAGCTCGAACACAGCCTGACGCCGTCCGACCCGCAACGGCTGATGACGGCGGCATCCACCCTGCTGTCCGATCTCAGCCAGTTTGCCGGGCTGGTGATGACGCCGCGCCGCAACCCCGCGTTCCGCCAGGTCGAATTCCTCAGCCTGTCGGAAAAACGCATCCTTCTGATCATCGTGACCATGGAAGGCGAGGTCGAGAACCGCGTCATCCTGACCGAAAAACCCTACAGCCCCGCCAAGCTGACCGAGGCCGCCAATTACTTCAACCAGCACTATGCCGGTCACAGCTTCGAACAGGTGCGCGCCAAGCTGCGCGAGGAACTGGGGCGCATGCGCGACGACATCACGCGCCTGATGGCGGCCGCGGTCGATGCCGGCAGCCAGGCGCACGATGCCAGCCAGGACAACGTGGTGGTGTCGGGCAGCCGCAAGCTGCTCGATGTGGAGGAACTTTCCAGCAACATGTCCAGCCTGCGCCGCCTGTTTGACGCCTTCGAGCAGAAAACCGGGCTGATGCAACTGCTCGACCAGTCGCGCAATGCCGCGGGGGTGCAGGTCTTCATCGGCGGCGAATCCAGCCTGATGGCGCTCGACGAATGCAGCCTGGTGACCGCGCCCTATTCGGTCGATGGCCAGGTCGTCGGCACCCTCGGTGTCGTCGGCCCCACCCGCATGGCCTATGAGCGCGTGGTGCCGATCGTCGACATCACCGCCAAATTGTTATCGAGTGCGCTCTCCCACCACTAGTGGCCAAGGTGTCCTGAATGAACTACCGCAAAGAACCCGACCACAGCCACGGCCAGCCTGCCCGTACCGGCATTCTGCTGGTCAATCTCGGCACCCCCGAAGCGCCGACCGCGCAGGCGCTGCGACCGTATCTCAAGGAATTTTTGTCCGACCCGCGCGTGGTGGAAATTCCGCGCGCCGTGTGGTGGCTGATCCTGAACGGCATCATCCTCAACACCCGGCCGAAAAAATCGGCTGCGAAATACGCCGCGATCTGGACCCCCGACGGCTCGCCGCTCAAGGTCCACACCGAAAAGCAGGCCAAACTTTTGAAAGGCTGGCTGGGTGAGAAAGTCACCTCCCCGGTGCTGGTCGAATACGCCATGCGCTACGGCAATCCGTCGCTGCCCGACACGCTGGCGCGCATGAAGGCCGCCGGCTGCGAGCGCATCCTGATCCTGCCCGCCTACCCGCAATACGCCGCCTCCAGCACCGCCACCGTATTCGATGTCGCGTTTGCCTGGCTGCAAAAGTCGCGCAACCAGCCGGCGCTGCGCACGGTGAAGCATTACCACGACCACCCTGCCTACATTCAGGCACTGGTTGCCAACATTCATGACTACTGGCAAATGCACGGCCGCCCCGACGTGCTGCTGATGAGCTTTCACGGCGTGCCGCGCTACACGCTGGACAAGGGTGACCCTTACCACTGCGAATGCCAGAAGACCGGGCGCCTGCTGGCCGAAGCGCTCGGGCTCGCGCCCGACCAGTTCCGGCTCACCTTCCAGTCGCGCTTCGGCCGCGCCGAATGGCTGCAGCCCTATACCGACAAGACGCTGGTCGAACTCGGCCGCGCCGGCACCGGACGCGTCGATGTCGTCGCCCCGGGCTTCACCGCCGACTGCCTGGAAACCCTGGAAGAACTGGCGATGGAAGGCCGCGCCACGTTTCTTCAGGCGGGCGGAAAAGTGTTCAACTACATTCCCGCGCTCAATGAACATCCGCACTGGATCGACGCGCTCGGCCAGATCGCGCTGGAAAACCTGGTCGGCTGGGTCAGCGACAACGAGGATCGCGATGCCGCCGAACAGGCGCGACAGGCCAGCAAGACCCGCGCACTGGCACTGGGGGCGCCAACTTAGTGCAGCACATCCTTAACGCAGGCACCCCGGTATATAAGCGTCGCCTTGTTGACAGACAGACAGGGTGCGCCAGCATGAACCAACGATTCCGCTTTTTTCCGTTTCTGGAGACCCCATGCACATGCTTCCTTTCAAGACCATCGCCGGACTGATCGTTCTGGCCCTGCCGGGCGCCGCCCCGGCCGCGGACATGCACACCCAGGTGATCGCGGCCACCTGCATGGCGTGCCACGGCCCCGGCGGCAAAAGCCGGAGCGAATCCATTGCCAGCCTTGCCGGCCTGAAACAGTCGGACTTCGTGAAGACCATGCAGGAATTCAAATCCGGCGCACGCGAAGGCACCATCATGCAACGCCACGCCGAAGGCTATACCGACGCCGAATTCAAGGCGATGGGCGCCTACTTCGAATCCTTGAAATAAGGCCCCGGCCTGAATCAACACCACGCTACCCGAAAGCCCGACATGACCATCAATCGCCGTGACTTCCTGAAAATTTCCAGCGCAGGTGCCGCGTTCGCACTGAGCGCCTGCACCACCCGGCCTGGCGCCCTTGCCGCGACCACCGCCCGTGCCCACGTCGTCGTGGTCGGCGGCGGATTTGGCGGCGCCACCTGCGCCAAATATCTGCGCCAGTGGGGGCCCAACATCGACGTCACCCTGATCGAATCGAACGACAAATTCGTTTCCTGCCCGATGTCCAACTGGGTGATCGGCGGCCTGCGCAGCATGGACGAAATCATTCACAGCTACGACAACCTGCCCCGGCACGGCATCAAGATGATCAGGGACACGGTAACCGGCATCGACACCGACAAACGCATCGTCACCACCCAGGGCGGCGCCGGCATTCGCTATGACCGTCTGGTGCTCGCCCCCGGCGTCGAGATTCTCGGCGACTCGCTGCGCGGTTACACCGAGGCCGAGGCCGCCGGCAAGGTCGTCCACGCCTGGAAAGCCGGCGCGCAAACCGCCCTGCTGCGGCGGCAACTCGAAGCCATGCCCGACGGCGGCGTCTTCGTCATATCGGTTCCGCTCGCGCCCTATCGCTGCCCGCCCGCGCCCTACGAGCGCGCCTGCCTGGTCGCCAACTACTTCAAGCAGGCCAAGCCCCGCTCCAAGATCATCCTGCTCGACGGCAACCCCGACATCGCCTCCAAGAAGCCGCTGTTCCAGGGAGCCTGGGACGAACTGTATGGCGGCATGATCGACTACCGTCCCAACAATGCCCCGTTCGCGGTCGACGGCGACAAAATGATCGTCTCCAGCGATTTTGACGATGTGAAGGGCGACGTCCTCAATGTCGTGCCGAAGCAGCGCGCCGGCGCAGTCTGCGGTCTTGCCGGCGCACGCAACGACAGCAACAAGGCCTGGTGTGCCGTCAACCTCGCCACCTTCGAATCGACCACCGTACCCAACGTCCACATCCTCGGCGACTCGGTGCTGTCCAACCTGCCCAAGTCAGGCCACGCCGCCTCCAGCCAGGGCAAGGTCGCAGCCGGCGCCATCGTCGACCTGCTGGCCGGTCGCCAGCCCGACCCCTTCCCGGTTCTCGCCAGTACCTGCTACTCAGCCATTTCCGGCAGCAAGGCCGGCTACCTCGCCAATGTCTTCCGCTACGAATCCGGCTATGACTACACCGTCGCGCACGGCGGCGGCAGCACCCCCACCGGCGACGAGAAAAATTTCGAGCTCGCGCGTGCCTGGGCGACCAATATCTGGGCCGACGTTCTCGATTGAACCAGATGAACCAGGCCGGCGGCCGCAAACAAAAACGGGGCTGTTGCCCCGTTTTTTCCGTCGAACGTTCCGGCCCGAATCCGGCGACCTAAACCTTTTTCACGAATTCCGACTTCAGCTGCATCGCCCCGATGCCATCGATCTTGCAATCGATGTCATGATCGCCCTCGACCAGGCGAATATTCTTCACCTTGGTGCCCACCTTCACCACCGACGACGAGCCCTTGACCTTCAGGTCCTTGATCACCGTCACCGTGTCGCCATCCGCAAGGACCGTGCCGTTGGAATCGCGCACGACACGCGCGTCATCCGCAACCGCCGGCGCATCCTTCGACCATTCATGCGCGCACTCCGGACACACCAGCATCGTGCCGTCTTCGTAGGTGAATTCCGAACCGCACTTGGGGCATTGTGGCAAACCGCTCATGCCGCACACCCGTTGTTTTTACTATCCATTCTGGTTTCCTTTATCCATCACACATTTCAGGCAGCCTGTTTAAACAAGGGCTGAATCTTCGGTTGCTTGAGTTTTCCCGCCTGCCACAAATCGTACTGGGCCTGCATGCCCATCCACACATCCGGCGACGTACCGAGCCAGCGTGAAAGCCGAATTGCCATGTCGGCTGAAATTCCGCCTTTGCCATTCAAAATCTTGCTCAGGGAAACCCGCGACACGTGCAAATCGGCTGCCGCCTGGGTCACGCTCAGCGTTTCCGGAATCCATTCGCGCAGCACAGCACCGGGGTGGGGTGGATTGTGCATTCGGGTCATATTTGCTCCTTCAGATGTCGTGTCCGACCCCACTTCTGGGCTCATTCAGCCCAGGCTTCGCGAACTCAAATAATCTAACCGCATTTTCATTCACGAAAGAAAATCCACAAATTTATCTATGTAATCTGGCGACGTTTCTTCTGATTCATATACATGAGCAATCAACTTCGCCTTGGCTCGCGGAGCGAGTTTCCGACCTGTACGGATGATCGCATCCTCCACTGATTCAACGGAAAGAATCAGCCTGTCAATTTCAATATTGGCGGGCGAAGACTTTCCAGGCGCACCAACAAAATAATTCGGATCCACACCAAGAACTGCGGCAATTCCCAACAAATTATTGCTCGCCGGAAAGTTTGTTCGACCCGATTCGATCTCGGACAAACTCGCCTGTGACATACCAACGCGCTTCGCCAGGTCACACTGGCTCAGACCTCGCTCTTTTCGTAATTCCCTGATTTTCTCGCCAACCGAAAGAGTTGAGGGCACGATCTACCTCATCCCCGCTCATACACCACAAAATCAAACCGCAGCGCATCCGCTTTCTCGCCAATGTGCGACTCGCGCGAGACTTCCCTGAATGCGCTTTGGTCATACTCGGGAAACCAGGCGTCGCCCGCGGCTTCGATATCCACTTCGGTCAGGTACAGCCGATCCGCCAGCGGAATGACCTGCGCATAGAGTTCGGCGCCGCCGATGAAGAAAACCTCGTCAACCTCGGCACACAAGGCCAGCGCGGCGGGGATGGAGTCGGCGACGAGGCAGCCGTCGTTGCCGTAGTCGGGGTTGCGGGTGATGACGATGTTGGTGCGCCCGGGCAGCGGGCGGCCGAGCGATTCGAAGGTCTTGCGGCCCATCAGGATGGGGTGGTTCAGCGTCAACGCCTTGAAGTGGGCAAGGTCTTCCGGCAGCCGCCACGGCAGGCGGTTTTCGATGCCGATGATACGGTTTTTTGCGAGCGCGGCGATGACGCTGACGCGGGGTTTGTTTTGACTCATGTTGTCTCGATATTCATGCGGGGCTGTTGGCCTTCGATAAGCACCCATGATCAAAGGTCTTTACCAGACAACCCTTCGACAAGCTCAGGGCGAACGGTGGTTGGATTCGTACCGCCTCACTCTTCACGCCTCACCGTTTTTCACACCGCCACCGGCGCCTTGATCGCCGGATGCGGATCGTAACCGCTGAGTGTGAAATCCTCGAAGCGGAACGCGAAGATGTCTTTCACCTCCGGGTTCAGCGTCATGGTCGGTAGCGGACGCGGCTCACGGCTCAACTGCTCGCGCGCCTGCTCGAGGTGGTTGGAATACAGGTGAGCGTCGCCCAGGGTGTGGACGAAGTCGCCGGGCTTGAGGCCAGTGACCTGCGCCATCATCAGCGTGAGCAGCGCATAGCTGGCGATGTTGAACGGCACGCCGAGGAAGATGTCGGCGCTGCGCTGATACAACTGGCAACTCAGTTTGCCGTCGGCGACGTAGAACTGGAAGAAGGCATGGCACGGCGCCAGCGCCATCTTGTCCAGATCCGCCACGTTCCACGCCGAGACAATGATGCGGCGCGAGTCGGGGTTGGTCTTCAGCGTCTTCACCACTTCGCTGATCTGATCAATCGTGCCGCCGTCGGGCCTGGGCCACGAACGCCACTGATGGCCGTAGACCGGGCCGAGGTTGCCGCTCTCGTCGGCCCATTCGTCCCAGATCGAGACGCCGTTTTCCTTCAGGTAGCGGATGTTGGTGTCGCCCTGCAAAAACCACAGCAGTTCGTGGAGGATGGAACGCAGGTGGCATTTCTTGGTGGTGACGAGCGGAAAGCCTTCGGCGAGGTTGTAGCGCATCTGCCAGCCGAACACCGAGAGGGTGCCGGTGCCGGTGCGGTCGTCTTTTTTGGCGCCGTGCTCGAGCACGTGGCGCATCAGGTCGAGATAGGGTTTCATGGCGTAAGCGGTTTAAGGTTGTGCGGGTGCGGCCTGGGTGGTTTGATTATCGCCCAGAACGCCTTCAAAAAACCCCGCGAGCCGGGTGGCGGGCGCCTGGCCGTAGATGTTCCAGAAGGCGATTCCAAAATCGGTGTTTTTCTGCACGGCAAGCGCCAGCGTCTTGAAACGCGCTTCGTCCTGCGCCTTGAGCCAGCCGACCAGCAGCATGGACTGGCGGTAGAACTCGTGGATATTGAGCCCGAATGCGCCTGCACGGTGACGGTTGTCGTATGTATCGGTGACCGTAAGATCAATCTGGCGCCCAGCGCGAATCGCAGCGAGCGCCTGGGCGTCGCTTGCGTATTCCGCGCCGCCGCCGTTTGCCGTCAGCGACGCCCAGCCTTCGTGGAACCAGACCGGCAGGGTGCTGTGATAGTGGCCGATGCGCTGGCCCAGATGCAGGTGCGCCAGTTCATGCGCCAGCATGGCGGGCAGGCGGTGACGTTCGCGGCCGTCGAGATTGGGCGACAGGATCAGGCGGTTGTCCGGGATGACGGCGGCGGACAATTTTGGGGTCAGCACATAGCGCTTGAAGCAGTCGTCGCTGCCGCACACATAGACGCGCGGCGGACTGGCAAACGGCAGGTAATGCGCGCGTTCGACCTGCGCGATGGCCGCGGGCAGCGCAGCGGCCACGCGTTCGCCATAGGCGTCGTACCCCGGCTCGATCCAGACACGCGCATCGCTTGCCAATGGAACAAACCCGTCGATCGGACGCAGCGCACGCGGATCGCTGACGGTGAGCGCACAACCCTGCAGCGTCGCCAGCCAGACCAGCGCAAGCCAGAGCCTCACGCGTCCAGCACCTGCCAGCGTCCCTCGAGCAAGCCCTGCAGCGGCGGATACTGTTTCTTGTACGCCATCTTGCGGCTTGTTTCGATCCAGTAACCGAGATAGAGATAAGGCAATTCCAGGCGCTGCGCGAGCTCGATCTGCCACAGCACGCCATAGACGCCCAGGCTGTCCTGCGCGCGCGCGGGATCGAAGAAGGTGTAGACCGCCGACAGGCCATCGTCGACCTGATCCACGACCGCGATCATCACCAGCGCATCGCCATCGCGGAATTCGACCAGTACGCTGTCGACGTTGGAGGACAGCAGAAAATTCGTGTACTGCTCCGGTTCGTCGCGATCCATGCCGCCGCCGGCATGACGGCTGCCGAGATACGCGCGATACAGCGCGTAATGCTCGTCCCTGAAATCC
>JBFHXL010000009.1:0-17451 GCA_041599035.1 Thiobacillus sp.
GCCCTCAAACACGCGGATCCGGGTCAGATTGTGGTGGACGTGGCTGAAGAGGAAGACAGCCTGTTGATACGCATCCGGGATGATGGGGACACCCACGCGCGCATCATTCCTTCCTCCGGACGCGGCGTGCGCAACATGGTGACGCGCATGGCAGAGGCCGGCGGCAGCGTGGTTTTCAAGCCCGCGGCATCACGGGGCAGCGTGGTGGAAGCCCGTCTGCCGGTGGCCAGACTCAAGGGATAAAGATGAAATACGCCCTAATTGTGGAGGATTTGCCCGCTACCCAGGCCTGGCTCGAACGGCTCGTCATGGGCGCCTTCCCGGATGTGCACGTGACCCTCGCTGATAGCGTGGAATCCGCACTGTCACACTTACACACCAAGCCGTTCGACCTGGCCCTGGTGGATCTCGGCCTGCCGGACGGCAGTGGGATAGCAATCATCACTGCTTTGAGTGGCCTCAATGTCCCGCCGGTCATCGTCGTCGCCACCATTTATGACGATGACAGACACCTGTTTCCGGCCATTCAGGCAGGCGCCCAAGGCTACCTTCTCAAGGAACAACCCCTCGAAATTCTGACCCGGCAGCTGTGCGGCATCCTGGATGGCCACCCGCCCCTGTCACCCGCCATCGCGCGCCGGCTGCTCGGGTTTTTCCAGTCTCCGCCGACCACCGGCGAGGCGCTCAACAATCGCGAAAGGGAGGCGCTCACCCTTCTTGCCAAGGGCCTGAAGATATCCGATCTCGCCATCGAGATGGGCATCACCCGAAATACCGCCTCCGACTACGTAAAAAACATCTACCGCAAACTCAATATCACCTCCCGCGCTCAGGCCGCATTACAGGCTGCCCGAATGGGTCTGGTCGACTGACCCCCCCATTCGCGGGATTGTCATTCACCCGCCCACAAGTCAGTGTTTAAGTCTTTCATCGATTTATACAAACATAACTAACGGCATGGAGCTATCGACATGAACCCCCTACACAAAATCGGGATTGCAGTAGCCGTTTCTTCGCTGCTGGCCACGGGACAGGCCGGAGCGACAATCATCACCGATGTCGCGGTCACCTGGAACACCGTGGTCTATGGCAATGATCCCTTCTCGGTCATAACCTACGAAACGGGGCCCAGTGGCGGTTTCGGGTTCTCCGCCCCCCAGGTCACGTATGTGGTCGGCTCTTCCATCTCCCAGGCCACCGGGATCGACATCGTCCGATTCACGGACGGGCTCACCGGAGCAAGCCATTTGCGCTTTGAGGGTGTGCCGACCGTCATCAGCCTATCCGACTATGTCGAGTTCGAAGTCACGCCCGCAGCCGGTTATGCGCTCGACCCCGGCAGATTTGCCATGGCCAGCGCCCCAAATTTCAGCCCCGGACTGGACTACGAACTCCGCACCAGCCTGGACGACTACAGCAGCGTGATTTCCGCTGTCTGGGGGGCAAGTAAAATCGGTTGCTGCTACTACGACTTAAACGCAGACCTGACCAGCCTGCCGCTGATCACGGAAGCGACGACCTTCCGTCTGTACTTCCAGGAGAACGACGGCACGGTGGGCGCGGTTAGCAGCACGGCCTCCTGGCCCTATGGCTTTCGCATCTATGGCGGCATCGACGATGCACCGCCGGCCGCCGACGATGAAGACACAATTTTACAAACGGTTCCTGAGCCTGCATCGATTGTCCTGCTCGGCCTAGGTCTTGCTGCACTTGGTTTCACGCGTCGCCAGGCCAAAGCCTGATCGCCGCATTCTCGCCAACAAGCTGAGTCTCGCCCAACTTCAGCAGACAAGAAGGCTATCCATGAACCCCATGAAAAAAATCGGCATTGTCGTCACCATATCAACCCTGCTGACTTCCGGCTCGGCCAGCGCGTTCAGTTTTGGCGATCTTGTCAAACAGGTGGCCGAAAAGGTAGCCGTTGATACCGCAGCGGACACCGTGAGCGGGGCAATTACTGGTGATACCGATGCCAGGCAGGATCAGGCACCCTTGCCGTCCCAAGATCTGGCAACGGCCGCGCCTATCGCCGGCACGCCGCTTTCGGTCGCCCTGATGGCAAAGCGAGGCTCCGCCGATATCTTTGCCAAGCGACCGAAAATCGCGCTGGCCGGTTACAACGTCGGCGCTTTTCAAAGCGCAAAAATCTCCGGCTCCACAACGCGTGAGCAGGGCGCATCGGTGAGCATGAACCTTGCGCTGGTGGGCGTGGACGCGGCCATGCTGGGGAGGATCGCCGACGCGGCGCACGCCGATCTGGTCGCCCAACTCCAAGGGGCCGGAATACAGGTCATCGATGCCCCCACATTCTTTAAAGCGGCGGAGGCCGATGAAATCATCCGCTCCGCCACGCCGGTGGAAGACGAGAAGATGGATGGCCGCGCGCCAAAACAACTGCTGGTCACCGGGCCTTCGGCGGTGGGCGTGGTCAGCAGCTTTGGCTTGATCCCGAAAGGTTTCAACGGAAACATGGGGGATCAAGCCAGCGCGGCGCTCGACGCCATCGTGATCTACCCGAATGTCGCGCTCGACTTTGCCTGGACCAGTGGCGGTGGCCGATCGATGTTGCAAAGAAAGGTGAGTGTGGATGCCGGCGCCCGCTTCGCCCTGGACCAACTCAGCAACATTCAAGTAGTCTATTCAAAAGACGGTCGCTACGTGGACGATAGCGCCACGCTGGGCCTCTCGGAAGACCTGGGCGTCGACGATGTCTTTGCCACCGTGGACAAGACCGGTTCGAGCAACAACAGCGGCTCCGTCGGCCTCTCCAATGCACTCGGCTTTGGCATGAGCAGCCGCAAAGGTTCGCAATACACCGTGACCGTCGATCAGAAGCGCTACGAGACGCTGGCCATGAATGCCGCCAAAGGCTTCAACGCTGAATTGGTGCGGCAGATCAAGACAGCCAAGGGTATTTAGTTCCCAGACAAAGCCCTCCACTCCCATGCGGGAGCCTATCCGTTTGTATCGTTGGAGAGTGTGATGAAGTTTCCCCCTCTTGCTTCCATCTTCGCCCTCCTCGCGGTTCTTGCCGTGACCGGAGGCAATTACGCGGCGGCGGCCAGCGAATTGCCCTCGGCCCGTGACGGATACCAGAATAGCGCAATCTACAACGGCAACCAGAATATGCCGGTCACCCTGTATGGCGTCGCAATGACGTGGGAAAAGAATTGCCTCAAGGGCCGGGCCGACCAATGCATGCGGCTGGGGCAGGCGCTGGAAGAAGGCGAAGGCGACCTGAAGGCCGAAATCCGCGCGGCGCTGGGTTTTTACCTCAAGGCCTGTGAAAAGGGGAACGGCACGGGTTGCATGCGCGCGGCGAGCATGATCCGCGAGGGCAGCGCCAATTTCACGAACGCTGTGCTGGCGCAAGAAACCGCCGAGCGGGGGTGCAAGGTACTCAAAGATCAGGATGCCTGTGCCGCCATGGCGATGGGTTTGGCGACTGGCGGCCGCCCAATGGACAACGAGCAGGCCGCCGCGCTGATCGACAATGCCTGTGCGGCAGGCTCTGATTACGGCTGTCATATCAAGGCTATGTCCCTGTTTTACGATCGCGACGATGCCGCTTCGCTGCAAACCGCAATCCGCTTGTTCGAGAATGCGTGCCAGGAAAGTAGCGCCTGGGGCTGCACGGGCCTGGCGGAGGCCTACGAAAAAGGCCGGGGTGTGGCGATGGATGGAACGCGCTCTCGTGATGCGGCCCGCAAGGGATGCCTGGACGCAGAGGGAAACAGCATTCCAGCATGTGCCCTGTATGGCCGGCACCTGACCCAGAGCGGGTCTTCAAGCGATATGAAACTGGGCGTCAAACTGCTGGCCAAGGCCTGCCTCGGCCGGGATGCCTTCGCCTGCAACGATGCGGGGGAAATCGGCTTGAGGCGGCCGGGCTCGGGCGTCGCCAGGTGGGAAGTCCCGCTCTACTTCCGCGATGGATGCGACCTCGATCTGGCTGATGCCTGCCTGAACCTGGCCGGCCTCTATGAAAACGGATTTGATGCCGTCCGCACTCAAAACAAGGTCATGATGTCCTTGATGGACAAAGGCTGTCGTCTGGGCAGCAGCAATGCCTGTGGTCGTATCAAGGACATGGGGGCACAGGCGGAGCGTCTGCGTGCGCGCATCCCCAAAATCGATCCCGCCCTGCCGGCGCTTCAGCAGTTGGCCATGGCCGGCAAGGAGGCGGAGCAAGGCAACCGGCGGGAAGCCCTCGCCTCCGTGGTCCGTCTGATGCAGGAAGGGGTGGCAGAGGCCCAATGGTTGTTGGGCGGCTGGATGTATTACGGCAAGCCCGGCCTCATCGATACCCCGCGCCAGGCCGACGGCATCATCCTGTTCGAGAATGCCGCCCGGCAAGGCCATGTCGAAGCGGCAAAATGGATCGGCATGGCCTACTGGTATGGCGACGGTGTGGATCTGGATCGTGAGAAGGGCGAAGGCTATATGGCGCTTGCCGCCGCGGATGGCGACGAAATGGCCGGCGCCATTCTGCGATCCATGAAGGCCGAGCCCATTCGCGAAGCAACGGCACGCCGACAAAAGGAAATGCAGGAAGAGGCGGAACGACGCAAGAACGACTGGGGTTATCAATTGAGCCTGGCAATGTCCGCCTGGAGCCGTGCCAATCTGGGCAACGCCTCCGGGGCCGGCATGACCCAGTCCGGACGCATGGCCAATGCCAGTTGGCAACGCAGCCAGCAGGCGCTCGACAAGCTGAACTGGAACAACGCCATCCGTTACACCACGGGCAAATCCAGTGCTTGCCCGCTATCCAACCCCTATTGCCGATAATCGGTCTTGTTAAAGAGGAATCCCGTGAAACCACGTCGCCATATCCTGCCGCTCTGTCTTCTGTCCGCAACCCTGTTCCTGCCGTCGACCAGCGGCGCCCAGAATCCACTGAGCCAGACGCTGAATCTCAAATTCACCTCAAGCATGCCCAAGGGCGGCTGCGTGATCGGTTTCGCCGGCGGCAATGCGCCGGGCACCGACAAACCCATGAAGCTGGAATTCAGCTATCGCGTCAGGGATGGCAACTTCGGCGCGACAGTGAAGGTGAATGGTTGGCCCAAGGCGCAACAGGAAAATCGTGACCGGAATGTACCGCTCACGCTGATTTTTGATAACGGCCAGAAGACGACATCACGCTCGGGCGGTTATGACATCGGCTTCAACGACATGCTCTGGTCCGGATGGGGGCCAGGCGAAGGATCGGATACGGCCTACGCCATGCTGAAAGACGCCAAGTCAGCGCGGGTAGAGGCGGATGGCATGGACCTGGGGGAGTTTGATTTTCAACTGAAGGGGTTTCCCTACCACTGGATACAGGAATGCAGCGGCAAACAGCGTGCGCGCGGTTCTTAAACAGGGGTCTTTTCATGGGATTACGCGCCTATTCCGGTACGCGGGTTGCAGAGGGAATCGGAAACGCAAAAGTGTGATGCTTGGGTCAACCAGTTACTGAAGAGCGTTACCAGAAAATAAGGGGGTTCAACTTCTTCATCTGGCTTGCGGCAGAAATGCTTCAGGAAGCTCTAGAGGATCCAACTGTTTTGGTTTGTTGGCGTCCATGTAGGCTTTCAATTTCGGCAGATAGTAGATCAGCAGCAACACCTTCAGCCCGATAATCTCCGGCAAATCGATCGCATAGAGAAACCAGACACCTCCCAGGATCAGCAGGAGCACGGCAACGCTGATCAATTGATAGACGCGGTAGGTGAATGCCTTGTCACCCCCGTAAATTTCCGCCGTTGGCGACTGGTCCACGATGCGTCGGGTGAGTGTAGTAACAAACTCACGGTACGCTTGGTCAACTGGATGGAAATCGGCGATGCTGACATAAGACAGGTTGCTGAGAGTGATGGACTGATTCGGGCTTTCGATCCTGGCCAGGTAACGATCTTCAGCAAAGCGCGTGGGTTCGTATTTCAGATGCAGGGCGCTCGTCTCGCGCAACGGCAGCGTACCGCCTTCTCCTTTATCGTCCAACCAGTGCAGGGTGTCGTCATCAAGGGTGTAGGTGGTTGGCCGCTTAAATGCGTGGAGGCGGCATGTGTAACTAAGTGTGATCACGGGGTATTCAGGGAGTGCTTGGCATCCAGCGTTGAGCGACCAACATAAACCCAATACAAGAATCTGGTAATGAATCGTAGCATCTTCCTATGACGATCTTAACCTCAGGCTTGCCTGTCTGAGCTGCTGCCGGCTTCCTAGGCACACCTCATAAATATTGAAGCTTCCTCGAATTTACACCTGGTCGAACGACTACTCTGGGTGGAATTACGCGTTCACCCGTCTGAGAAGCATACGGTCGGATGTCAGTCAGGCGCACCGAAGGTCTGCTTCCTGGCACGGCGAACGCGTACTCACAGAGTTGGCGTCTGACATACCAAAGTACGATTCTTGAATTAATGCGCTTCGAATTTAAAATCACGGCCAATTAAAAATTGTTATTAGCAGATTTTGTTCCTAATATCATCATTAATGCGTGGTTGATACTGAGAGGGGGCGAAATGCAAGTGACTCGAAGGCAGTTTTTCAGAATCTGCGCAGCGGGGGTTGGCAGTTCCAGCCTCGCCGCGTTGGGGTTCGCCCCCGGTGAGGCGCTGGCAGCAGTGCGGGCATTCAAGCTCGCACGCACTACCGAAACCCGCAACACCTGCCCCTACTGCTCGGTGGGATGTGGCCTGCTGATCTACAGCCTGGGCGACACGTCCAAGAACACACACACTGAGGTCATCCACATCGAAGGCGATCCCGACCATCCGGTGAATCGCGGCACGCTGTGCCCGAAAGGCGCCGGCCTGCTGGATTTCGTGCACAGTCCGGGCCGGCTTCTGCGACCCGAATACCGTGCGCCCGGCAGCAAGGAATGGACGCCCATTTCCTGGGACGATGCCTTCACCCGAATCGCGGGATTGATGAAGGAAGATCGCGACAAGAACTTCATCGCCAAGAACGACAAGGGTGAAACGGTGAACCGCTGGGTGTCCACCGGCATGCTTGCCGCTTCCGCTTCCAGTAACGAAACCGGCTATCTGACGCAGAAGATCGCACGCAGCCTGGGGATGCTCGCATTCGATAATCAGGCGCGCGTCTGACACGGCCCCACGGTGGCAAGTCTTGCCCCGACGTTTGGCCGAGGAGCGATGACCAACCATTGGGTTGACATCAAGAACACGGACCTGGTTTTGATCATGGGTGGCAACGCCGCCGAGGCACACCCATGCGGTTTCAAATGGGTGACCGAGGCGAAGGCGCACCGCAAGGCGCGGCTGATCGTGGTCGATCCGCGTTTCACGCGCTCGGCAGCAGTGTCGGATTATTACGCACCGATCCGCGCCGGTTCCGATATCGCCTTTCTCGGCGGCGTCATCAACTATTTGCTCGGCAACGACAAGATCCATCACGAATATGTGAAGACCTATACCGACTTCAGTTTCCTGGTGAAGGACGAATTCGCCTTCGACGACGGCATCTACTCCGGCTACAACCCGGAGAAACGCAGCTACGACAAGTCCAGCTGGGGCTACCAGATCGGCGCCGACGGCTACGTGATCACCGACCCGACGCTGCAGAATCCGCGCTGCGTATACCAGATGATGAAGGCGCACTACGCGCGCTATACGCCGGATCTGGTGTCGTCCATCTGCGGCACGCCCAAGGAGGCCTTCCTCAAGGTATGCGAGATGATCGCGGGGACGGCGGCGTCCGACAAGGCCATGACCATCATGTACGCGCTGGGCTGGACCCAGCATTCGCAGGGTTCGCAAATGATCCGAACCGGCGCGATGGTGCAGCTGCTGCTCGGCAACATCGGCGTGGCGGGCGGCGGCATGAACGCGCTGCGCGGTCACTCCAACATCCAGGGGCTGACCGATCTAGGGCTATTGTCGGACCTGCTACCGGGCTACATGACACTGCCAGGCGAGAAGGAACAGGATTACTCGGCCTACATCGAAAAGCGCGCGAGCAAGCCGCTGCGCCCCGGCCAAATGAGCTACTGGCAGAACTACGGCAAGTTCCACGTCAGCACCATGAAGGCTTGGTACGGTGATGCCGCCACGGCAGAAAACAACTGGTGCTTCGACTGGCTGCCCAAGCTGGATAAGCCATACGACCTCCTGCAGGTGTTCGAGGATATGAATAACGGCGCGGTGAATGGCTATCTCTGCCAAGGCTTCAACCCGCTGGCGTCGGCGCCGTGCAAGGTGAAGGTCTCCGGATCGCTGGCCAAACTGAAGTATCTGGTGATCATCGATCCGCTGGCCACCGAGACCTCGGAGTTCTGGCAGAATCACGGCGAATACAATGACGTGGATCCGGCCAAGATCCAGACCGAAGTCTTTCGCCTGCCGTCCACCTGCTTCGCGGAGGAAGACGGCTCTCTGGTCAGTTCCAGCCGCGTGCTGCAATGGCACTGGAAGGCCGCCGAGCCGCCGGGCGATGCCCGGGGCGACCAGGAAATCCTGGCCGGCATCTTCCTCAAGCTGAGGTCGCTGTACGGGAAGGAGGGCGGGGCGTTCCCCGACCCCATCCTCAACCTGACCTGGAAACATCGCCAACCCGATGCCCCCTCGCCTGAAGAACTGGCGAAGGAATATTCCGGCCAGGCATTGAAGGATGTCACCGACCCGAAGGATCCAGCGAAGGTGCTGGTAAAGCGCGGCGAGCAGTTGAACGGCTTCGCCGAATTGCGCGACGACGGCTCCACCGCCTGCGGTTGCTGGCTTTTCTCGGGTGCCTGGACGGAGAAGGGCAACCTGATGGTGCGGCGCGACAACAGTGACCCCTACGGCCTCGGGCAGACCCTCAACTGGGCGTTCGCCTGGCCGGCCAACCGGCGCATCCTCTACAACCGTGCGTCCTGCGACCCGGGCGGCAAGCCCTACGATCCGACGCGCAAGCTGATCGCCTGGGACGCCGACACCGGCAAGTGGGGCGGTTCCGACGTGCCTGACTTCAAGGCCGATTCGCCGCCGGAAGACGGCATGAATCCCTTCATCATGAATCCGGAAGGCGTGGCGCGTTTCTTCGCAGTGGACAAGATGGCGGAAGGGCCCTTCCCCGAGCACTACGAGCCGCTGGAATCGCCGCTGGCTAACAATCCCATGCACCCGAAGAACGACCAGGCGCGGGCGAACCCTGCCGCGCGGGTGTTCAAGGAGGACTGGAACACCTTCGGCAAGCCGGACCAGTTCCCCTATGTGGGCACCACCTACCGGCTCACCGAGCACTTCCACTTCTGGACCAAGCATGCGCGTCTCAACGCCATCCTCCAGCCGGAACAGTTCGTGGAAATCGGCGAGGATCTGGCCAAGGAGAAGGGCATCAGAAATGGCGACCATGTCAGGGTAAGGTCCAAGCGCGGCTTCATCATCGCGGTGGCGGTGGTCACCAAGCGCGTGCGCACCCTCGACGTCGACGGCAGGAAAGTGCATACCGTGGGCATGCCGATCCACTGGGGGTTCATGGGCGTGGCCAAGAACGGCTACATCACCAACACGCTCACGCCCTTCGTGGGGGACGCCAACACCCAGACGCCTGAATTCAAGGCATTCCTCGTGAACATCGAGAAGGTTTAGGAGGCGTCCATGGCACTGCAATCACTCGATATCAAGGCACGGTCTGCCACCACGACCCCATCGCCCAATGTGCGCGCCGCGGGCGCGATTCCCGTGGCCAAGCTGATCGACATCTCCAAATGCATCGGCTGCAAGGCCTGCCAGGTGGCGTGCATGGAATGGAACGACCTGCGCGACGACGTGGGCACGAACGTCGGCGTCTATGACAATCCGCGCGACCTCAGCGACCAGTCGTGGACCGTCATGCGCTTCTCAGAGGTGGAAGTGGAGCAGGGGCGGCTGGAATGGCTGATCCGCAAGGACGGCTGCATGCATTGCGCCGATCCGGGCTGCCTCAAGGCCTGCCCGTCGCCAGGGGCGATCGTCCAGTACTCGAACGGCATCGTCGACTTCCACGAGGAGTATTGCATCGGCTGCTGCTATTGCATCCCGGGTTGCCCCTTCAACATTCCGCGTATCTCGAAGAAGGACGACAAGGCCTACAAGTGCACGCTCTGCTCCGACCGGGTGGGCGTTCGGCTGGAGCCTGCCTGCGTGAAGATCTGCCCGACCGGCGCCATCGTGTTCGGCTCCAAGGTCGACATGATCCATCACGCCGAAGGGCGCATCACCGACCTCAAGGAGCGCGGTTACAGCAATGCGGGGCTGTACGATCCGCAGGGCGTCGGCGGCACGCACGTGATGTATGTATTGCAGCACGGTGACAAGCCCGAGTTGTATGCGAACCTGCCCAAGGACCCGAGTATCAGCCCGCTGGTCGGACTGTGGAAAGGCGTGACCAAGCCGCTCATGAGCCTTGGCATCGGCTTGGCCGTCTTTGCCGGTTTCTTCCATTTCGTCACGGCCGGTCCCAAGGAGGTGGAGGAAGAAGAGAAGACGGATTGAACCGTCCCATTTTTTTCCTTCACATGACATCAAGGAGCGATCATGAGCAAGTCGATACAACGCTACACTGCCCGGGAGCGAAGCAACCACTGGGTGGTGGCCATCGCCTTCGTTCTCGCCGGCCTATCCGGGCTAGCGCTGTTCCATCCCGCCTTTTTCTTCCTCACCAACCTGTTCGGCGGCGGCCCCTGGACCCGCATCCTCCACCCCTTCATCGGTGCGGTGATGTTCCTGTTTTTCATGGCGATGGCGGCGCGATTCTGGCGGTTCAACCACGTCACGGCCGCCGACCGCCAGTGGATGGCCCGCATCGGGGACGTCATCAGAAACCGCGACCAGGGGCTGCCTGAAGTCGGCAAGTACAACGCCGGGCAGAAATACCTGTTCTGGATCCTGGTGGTGAGCGTTCCCGTGCTGCTGCTTTCCGGCATCGTGATCTGGCAGCCCTGGTTCGCGCCGTTCTTCCCCATCTGGCTGCTGCGCGTCGCGGTGGTTATCCATGCACTGGCGGCCTGGATCATGATTCTCGGCATTGTTTTGCACGTCTATGCCGCGATCTGGGTCAAGGGATCGGTTCGCGCCATGACGCGCGGCACGGTATCCGAGGCCTGGGCCAAGCACCATCACCGCGCCTGGTACCGCGAGATGACCGGCAAATGATTGTCGACGATGGATACAAGGATTGATTAGCGCATGACGACCAGACTCCTGCAGCCCGGCGAAATCGAAGCGGCAGCCGGCAGCATCCCCGAACTGCTATCGCCGCCCGCCGATCAGTTTCTCGCGTGCGCGCAACGGCTGGAACAGCTCGCAGTGGGTCATGCGCTCGGGGACTACCTGCGCTTTGTCGCCCGGCTTGCGCGGGTACAGCAGGAAAGCCTGGATGCCGGCCCCTCGACTGAACTCCCGACGCCCGAACGACTGGAACAATGTCGCCAATACCGGATGCCGCCGCTGGCACCAGCCGGCCTCGGCTTGCCGAATGACTGGCGCGATACGGCACGACACCTGGCACGCGCGGTTCAGTCCGCGTTGCCTGCAGCAGGCCAGGCTGCACTGGGTCCGGTTCTTGAGGGTGAGGATGCCTGGCTGGACGAGCAGGCCGTGCAACTGATCGATGGGAACGTGCAGGGCCTCGATGCCGCCATCGCGCCGATGATCGGCGCTGCCCTGCAGGTGCACTGGACGCATCTCGCGCGTCAGCTCGAGGCTACGCAGGTGGCGCGGCCCGAGCATCCCAATCTGTGTCCGGTGTGTGGATCCCATCCGGTCGGTTCGGTGGTGCGCATCGGCGGCGCTGAGAGTGGTCTGAGGTATTTGCATTGCGCCCTGTGCAACTCGGAATGGCATGTAGTGCGCGCCAAATGCAGCAACTGCGACAATTCCAAGGGGATTGCCTATTATCATCTGGAAAGTAACGACAACGTCGTGCGTGCCGAGAGTTGTCCGGAGTGTCAGACCTACCTGAAGGTGATCCAACAGGAGAAGGATCCCATGGCCGACCCGGTGGCAGACGATCTCGCCACCCTGACACTCGATTTGCTCATGGACGAGACGGGCTTTACCCGCAGCGGAATCAACTGGTACCTGATTCACGGCCCCGCCTGACTGCTGACTGCTCACCACTTACCGACAAGGGATAGTCTATCGTGCATAGCGCCCCCCCACGCCCGCCTTCGATCGATCGCATCCTCAACTGGACTGCGGTTTCACCCCTGATTGCAGAATACGGCCGCGAACCAGTGCTGGCCGGCGTGCGCAGCGTGCTCGACAGCGCCCGGCAGATCGCGCGCAGCGGCGAACTGGCCGATTACACCGAGCCCGCCATAGCAGCCCGGCTTGCCGCGCATCTGGCGCAGCGCAACGCGCCTCACCTAAAGCGGGTGTTCAACCTCACCGGCACGGTGCTGCACACCAACCTGGGGCGTGCACCGCTACCACGGGAAGCGATGGAGGCGCTGTTGATGGCAGCACGCCATCCCTGCGCGCTGGAATACGATCTCGACACCGGTGGTCGGGGCGATCGCGACGACATCGTGGAGACTGTGCTGTGCGAGCTCACCGGCGCCGAGGCGGCGACTGTGGTCAACAACAACGCGGCAGCGGTGTTCCTGCTGCTCAACACGCTTGCCCTGCGCAAGCATGTCATCGTCTCGCGCGGCGAGCTGGTCGAGATCGGCGGCGCCTTCCGCGTGCCGGACATCATGAGTCGTGCCGGGGCCAAACTGGTGGAGGTAGGGACCACCAATCGCACCCACCTGCGCGACTTCGAAGGCGCCATTGGCCTGCGTAGTGCCATGTTGATGAAGATACACACCAGCAACTATGCGATTCAGGGCTTTACCGCCAGCGTGCCGGAAGCCGATCTGTCGCAACTGGCCCATGCCCATGAACTACCGTTTGTGGTGGACCTAGGCAGCGGCACCCTCACCGATCTGACGCGTTTTGGCTTGCCGCACGAACCAACACCGCGGGAATCCATCACCGCTGGCGCGGACCTGGTCACATTCAGCGGTGACAAGCTACTGGGTGGGCCACAAGCCGGCATTCTGGTGGGAAGCAAGGCGTTGATCCAGCGCATCAAGAAGAATCCGCTCAAGCGCGCCTTGCGCATTGGCAAGCTCACCCTGGCAGCGCTGGAAGCGGTGTTGCACCTGTACCGCGATCCGGACCGACTGGCCGAGCGCCTCACTACCTTGCGCCTGCTCACCCGGCAACGTGCCGAGATCCAGGCGCAGGCCGAGCGTCTGCTGCCATCCATGCAACAGGCGCTCTCTGCTTGGCCGGTGAGCCTGAGCGTCGAGCCGGCCCTGTCACAGATCGGCAGCGGCTCACTGCCGGTTGACCGGTTGGATAGCTATGCCCTGGTGATGCGGCCAAGCACCCGAAAAAGCGGCGTCCTGCACGACGTTGAGGCCGCATTGCGCAGTTTGCCAGTGCCGGTGATCGGCCGCATCACCGATGGCGCGCTGCGTCTGGATTTGCGCTGTCTCAGCGATGAGACGACTTTTCTTGCACAACTTTCAGGACTGAGTACGCCGTGATCGTCGGTACTGCCGGACATATCGACCATGGCAAGACAACGCTGGTGCGTGCGCTCACCGGCGTGGATACCGATCGCCTCAAGGAAGAAAAAACTCGGGGCATTTCCATCGAACTCGGTTACGCCTATCAGCCGATGGATAACGGCGAAATACTGGGTTTTATCGACGTACCTGGCCACGAGCGTTTCATCCACACCATGCTTGCCGGTGCAGCGGGCATCGACTTCGCGCTCCTAGTGGTGGCGGCGGACGACGGCGTGATGCCGCAGACGCAGGAGCATCTGAATATTCTCGACCTGCTCGGAATAAAACGGGGTGCGGTGGTGCTGGCCAAGATCGACCGTGTGGATGACAGTCGCATCGCGCAGGTCGAGAGCGACTTACACCACTTGCTGGCCGAGACCCATATGGCCGGCATGCCGGTTTTCCAAGTCTCTGCAGTGAGCGGGCATGGAGTCGATGCGTTAAGGGGCTACCTGCACGAAGTTGCATACACCCAGCCACATCCTGGCACCGAAGGCGGGTTCAGGTTGGCAGTAGATCGCAGCTTTTCGCTTAAAGGGGCAGGGACGGTCATCACGGGCACCGTGTTTTCCGGCAGGGTGCAAATAGGTGATGAACTGAAAATTAGCCCATCGGGCAAAACGGTGCGTCTGCGCAGCCTGCATGCCATGAACCAGGCGGCACAATCGGGCGTGGCCGGACAGCGTTGTGCACTCAATCTGGTTGGGGTTGGCAAGGAAGAGATCCAGCGGGGCGACTGGATTGTGACACCATGTCTGCATGCACCCAGTGGACGTTTCGACGTGCAGCTTACGCTATCGGGTCATGCGCCACACGCTTTGCAGCACTGGGCACCCGTTCACCTTCATCTTGGGGCGGCCCATGTCATGGCCAGGGTTGCGCTGCTAGAGGGAAAAAGCCTGGCTCCGGGTGACACTGCGCTGGCGCAGATTGTCACCGATCATTCCATCGGTGTATTGCATGGCGATACTTTTATTCTTCGTGATGGCGACGCTCGCCATACTCTCGGCGGTGGCCAGGTACTGGACCCGAAAGGGCCGGCGCGCAAACGAAAAACACCGTTGCGCCTGGCCGAACTGGCCGCGCTGCAACTTGCTGACACGACACAACGCCTGATCCAACTGCTTGAATTGGCCCCCCATGGGCTGGATATGAACAGTATGGCGGTAAGCTGGAATAGGGAAAACCTGGCGGATGATTTACCGGCAAGCAGCATGCTCGTTCGCGCCAGTGGCGAGCGCTGGGCTTTTTCAGAACGACACTGGCGCAGCCTGCACGACAAACTGCTGACGGATATTGAAGGCTTTCACGCGCTGTTCCCCGATGAGTTGGGGCCCGATGCGGCCCGTGCGCGACGGATGTTTTTACCTCGATTGCCGAGCATGGCCTTCGCTGTCCTGATTGAGGGGTTGATGGCAACTGGAACGCTGCAACGCAGCGGTGCATGGCTACATTTGCCGACGCATCGCGTTAGCTTGAGCCCGCAGGAGGAAGCTTTGTATCAGCGCATCCGACCTCGGCTAGAGTCGTCTTTCGATCCACCCTGGGTACGCGATCTGGCCAGACTGAGTAGTCATGATGAGGCGACCATGCGGCGCTTGCTGCAGAAACTTGCGCGCCAAGGCAAGTTGTATCAGGTGGTGCGTGATCTCTTTTATTTGCCGGACACGGTGGCCCGGCTTGCAACTGTGGTGCATCAACTTGAAATCGCAGCAGGCGAGACGCGCGCGGCTGAATTTCGCGACCGCACCGGCCTAAGCCGTAAGCGCGCAATTCAGGTGTTGGAGTTTTTCGACCGGGTAGGCTTCACCCGCCGCGTACGCGAAGCGCATCAAGTGCGCAATCCGGAGATGTTCAGCAGGGATAAGCACATTGTTTGAAATGGAAGGGAAGCGTGCCTGGTGGTGCGGCCGGACTTCAAATTCGGTTGGGGGTGTCAGTCGCTCCCGGGTGGGTTCGACTCCCACTTCCTTCCGCCATTATTTGACATGCGGGCGATACGCGTCGAGACCACATGGAAACAAGCGCTCACGGCCACTGGTTGGCCTGTGGTCTGCCTGGAACGTAAACTCGATTCTTGCTGGCGGACGACTTTGAAAAACCAGTATAGGCAATGTCATGATTTGACCCATTGATTAAAGGCTGCCAGCTTGGGCGCGACCTTGAAATCAAATGGCATTTCGGCCTCTCGCAGACGAACTGACGTCAGTAGGCAATCGCTCGCTAAGTGAATTGCTACGAAAAAACAGACCCTAGCCGACATTCAGCCCCCGGACGGGCTGGAGAGTCTGCTTCTGCTTGGCGGATTCAATCGAATAAAGGGCGGTCGCCCGCTTTGCCTGTGCTTCGCTTCTGACCAGCAACAGCCATCAATACTGCACCACCGCCGGATCGAGGCTACGCCACAGATACCAGGTGGCGACGGTGCGCCAAGGCGCATGGCGTTCGCCGTGCCGACGCAACGCACTTGGGGTGGGGCGCTCGTTGCCGAGGTAATGCAGGGCAACGGCTTTCTGCAGGCCGATGTCGTCCACCGGCCAGACGTCGGGGCGGCGCAGGTTGAAGATGAGGAACATCTCGGCGGTCCAGCGGCCGATACCGCGCACGTCGGTCAACTCGCCGATCACGGCTTCGTCATCCATGTCCGCCCAACGTTTCGGTTCCACGCGGCCATCGACAAAGTGCCCGGCGAGGTCGTGGAGATATTCGGCCTTGCGGCGCGACAGACCGCAGGCGACGAGTGCGGTCTGTTCCAGGGTGCCGATATGTTCGGGGGCCACGTGCTGTGCGTATTCGGCGAAGCGTGCCCACACGGTGTCGGCGGCCCTGACCGAAATCTGCTGGCCGACGATGGCACGGGCGAGGGTCTGGAACGGGTCGCCCCGGTTGGCCAGCACGGCATCAGGGTAACGCGCGATGAGCGCGGCCATCACGGGGTCGGCGGCGGCAAGGTCAATGCAGGCTTGTTGCCAATACTCGGGTGGCGCCAGCGTTTTCACAGCAGGATGATGTCGTACTGCTCCTGCGGGTAACTGGTTTCGACCTGCAGCGATACCGGCTTGCCGATGAAATCGATGAGCTGGGCGAGGCTGCCGGATTCTTCATCGAGAAACAGGTCGATCACGCTTTGCGCGGCGACGATGCGGTATTCACGCGCGTCGAACTGGCGCGCTTCGCGCAGGATTTCCCGCAGGACGTCGTAACACACGGTCTGCGCGGTCTTGATCTCGCCGCGTCCGCTGCAGGTGGGGCACGGCTCGCACAGCACGTGTGCCAGAGACTCACGGGTGCGCTTGCGCGTCATCTCCACCAGGCCCAGCGAGGAAAAGCTGCTGACGGTGGTGCGGGTGGGGTCGCGTGCCAGGGTTTTCTTCAGCTCGGTCAGCACCGCTTCCTGGTGCTCGGCGTTGTCCATGTCGATGAAGTCGATGATGATGATGCCGCCGAGATTGCGCAGGCGCAGCTGCCGCGCGATGGACTGCGCGGCTTCTAGGTTGGTCTTGAAGATGGTGTCGTCGAAGTTGCGCGCACCGACGAAGCCGCCGGTGTTGACGTCGACCGTGGTCAGCGCCTCGGTCTGGTCGATGATGAGGTAGCCGCCCGATTTGAGGTCGACGCGACGACCGAGTGCCCTGGCGATTTCGTCCTCGATGGCATGCAGGTCGAACAGGGGGCGGTCGGCGCCATAGTGTTGCAGCTTGCCGAGCACGGCCGTCGTGTAGTTCTGCGCAAATTCGGCCATGCGCTGGTAGGTCTCGCGCGAGTCGATCAGTATGCGGGTGGTGTTGCTGTTGACGAAATCACGCAGCACACGCAGCGACAGGTCGAGATCCTGGTACAGCAGGCACGGCACGTCGCAATTTCCGCGTGACTGGATGCTGCTCCACAACAGGCGCAGATACTCGATATCGGCC
>JBFHXL010000010.1:0-17222 GCA_041599035.1 Thiobacillus sp.
CAATAAGCAATTTTCGCCCTTGGAAGGTTGTTCTGGCATTCTTATGGCTGTTCATCCGGTTGGTCCCCTGAGAGTACTGAAGTGTCGAGAACTCCAGTTTCCCAGATCCTGCCGGGTGAACAACCTATTGAAACATCACACATAGCCCTCACAGCGCCGGGGAATACCGCGGACTGGCTCATAGTCCCGGCTCGCCACAATCTCGCCACGCCATGCAGCAAGACAGCGCCGCCGTGCAAGGTTCGCGCATTGGCCGCAGGTGCGCCGTTGATCATCCGTTGTTTTCAACGTCGGCCACGAATCATCATCGGTTTCGGTCGCGGGTTGCATGGTGCGCTCGGGGATCGGCTCCGCTGCCAGTGCATCGGGATAGCGTTCCAGAATCGCGGCATGGCTCGCGTCGGGGTTGCAATACACTTCCAGCGGTTCGCGGTCGGCGAAGTGCAACAGCCAGGCCCATGAAGTAACAGCATCAGCCGTTTTTTCGTTTGTGGGGGTTGCTACTGCTACTGTTGCTATTGTTGCTACTGTTGCCACCCCCTCTTTAGGTTGAGTAGCAGAAATAGCAGGAATAGCAGTAGCAAGCCTTTCCTCCCGCGCTTTTCGAAGGCTGGTTAGCAGGCTCATGGTGCCACCCCCACCAGCGCCGGGTTAAGGTGAATCATCAGCCGCTTGCCTTCCTTTTCAAGCCGCAGGCGATCCAGCTCGCCAAGTTCGCGAATTGCCGCATCCAGCCGCACACCGTCCCGCAGCGGGCCATGCTGGCGGACATGGTTCTTGCCGACGCAATGCGTCCGGTTTCGCTGGCAATGCTCGATTAGCCAGCCATCCAGTCGCACCGCGTCCGCCAATTCAGCCGGTAGCGCAAGCTCGCCAAAGAATCGCCGCGACTCGCCCAGGTGCCATGCCGCTATCAGGCTCGCCGACTCGAAACATTCCAGCCCGACAGCGCCGCCCATGCCATGCTCGAATATCTGGAACAGTGCCGCCAGCCGTGCCGCGTTGTCGGCGGATTTACTCGCCACGTCCCGCACGTCGTAAAGCTCGCCACCGCTGGCTAGTTCGCTCTCGATTGCATCGTGAAATTCCACCCACGCCGCTTTTGCTTCGGGTGCCAGCATCATCAATGCAGGGGATAGCGCCCCCTCTTCGTCCATAGGCACCGGGTTTGCCAGAATCGCCGCGATACGTTGATGGAATGCGGCCAGGTGCGGCCAGTTCGGCGGGGCTTCGGTGAAGGGTCGAAAGCCTTGCGTCGATTCAGGCCACGCCACCAAAAACCGGGCAAGGAATCCAGTCCCACGCGCCAGCCCGCCCGTCTTGTCGACGAAACTCCGCAAGGTCGCTTCTTGCACTTGCAGCGCCACGGTCAGCCGCGCACCGCGCACCGTGAAGGATTCCGAAGTCCGCCGCCCGACTGAATGCGTGCCGCCATCCCATAGGACATTCAGCAAGGCAAGATTCCGCATCACTGAATCGCCGCTCATGCCGTGCGCCCCGAAAACAGTTCCGGCCTCGGCAGAAACCACGCCCGCCGACGGCCAATGCTTCGCCAGCCCCCATGCCAGGTTTTCCGGCGTTTCGTCACCAAGCAACAGCCTCGGGACTCTTGGCGACTCCGGTTTGTCGCGTTGAAGCTCGGCAAGATCGGCCCGCAGCTTGTCGGTCGGCTTGCCTGATTTACCCGCGCCCTTGATCGCTGAAAGAATGCCGTCGCGCTCGGCTTCCCATGCGGCAATTTCGGCCTGATATTCCTTAATGGCGGGCTTCATCGCTTCGGCTTGCTCTTCCTGATACTGGCGGATTGCTGACGTGAAAAATCCGTCGCAGGTCGATTTCCGTTCGCCGCTGTCGGCGATGGTCAGCAGGAATAATCCAACTGGCCCTTGCAGCCGTTCCGCCCGCCTTGCATCAACATGGGCTTGTGTTGCCAGCGATAGCGCCGCCAGTGCCGACGATGCCACCATCGGCAAGGGCGCTTTGACGAAACCGGCCACCTCTTCCACCGCCGCCCGGATGGTTTTGGGTAGCGCGTCGATTGGATAAGGCTCTGGTGCCACCTTCATGGTCAACGGTTGCGGTTCCGGCCAGACTTGCCCCGCCAGGATTGCCGCTGTTGCGTTTTCTCGGTCGGGTTGATGCGATGCCCCATCCGGCTCGATTGCGTTCGCTATGGCGCGTTTTACGGCTTCCGCGCCGAGTAGCGCCGCCATATCGTTGAAGTCGGTCGCCCCGTCCGGTCGGTCGGTGCCAAAGTCGGGGAATGCCAGCCTGCCGCCGACGGATCGCGCCGCCTCGATTGCATGGGGATCGGGTGCGCCGGTTGCCTTCACCAGATCGGCCAGAATCACCAGCGCCGCTGTCGGGTAGCGTTCGCGTATCGCCTTCGCCACCGCTAACAGGTTGCCCGCCGACAGCGCCGCGATTGCATTGTGTCCGCTGGATTCCTTCGCCGTTAGCACGGTCGCCACGCCTTCGCCGATTAGCAAAGCCAGCCCGTCGCCATCGTGTAGCTGTTGCGCCGCCCAATATCCGCCCGCCTTCGCGCCGCCATAAACAGCAGATTTGCGGCCCTCTTCGTCGATCAGTTCCAGCGTTGAAAGCCCGCCGCCGACTTTGACGGGTGCCACCAGCAAGCGCCCTGCCAATGGTTCGCCGCCCGACTTCGGCGCATAGCCCAGGATCGCCGCCGCAGCGCCCGCGTCAATCTCGCGCAAGGTTGCTACCGGCGAAACCTGTTTGCGGACAAGGTAGGGATGATCGGGCTTCGCTTCCGTCGCGGCTTTCCAGATTGCCGCCGATTTCTTTGCGGCCTCGGCACGTTCCAGCGCTGTCCGGGCCTCCCCTTGCGCCGCACGTTCCGCCGCGATGCGCTGACGCTCCGCAATCTCTTCGGGCGTCGGCTTCTGGTGCGTTCCATCATCGTGCCAGCCGTTCGCTTTGGCCTCATGGAACAACGTCCCCGCCGTCACCTTGCCATTGATGTGGATGCTCTTCCACACGTCCCGCGCATCTTTAGCATTGAAGGTGTCGGCTTGCTGGCTCCAGCCTTCCCACAGATCAAAGCCGGAATCTCCAAGCTCGGATTTAACGGCCATGCCCATCTTCACCCAAATATCGCGGTCACTGGCGGGGATGAATTGCAGCGCTTCACGAATGCGGTCGCTCATGCCAGCCTCCCAATTCGTAGAAGTGCCAAAGCGATACACGCCCCGGCTTGTTTCCAGAAATGCCCACGGGCAGCATGAAGCTGGCGTGCCTCTTCAAGGTCATAGCCGATTAGCCATATGCGCCGCTTGATTGCGGAAAGCATAGTTATCCGGTGCGCCAGTGCGGTAAAATTCAGCCTGTCTGTAGTTTCTTGGGTCGCCTGGTGACAGCCAGCGCGGCCCGTTGTTTTTGTGGTCATGGTTGCCGCCTCCTTCAAGCCTTGCGGCTTTTCTGGACTTGCTCGGCAAGCCATGCATCTATTTCGGCCTCGATCCAGCCGACGGCTCGCCCATTGCCCAATTGCACGGGCTTGGGGAAGTTCCCCGCTTTGATGCGGGCATATAGTGGGGATCGGGTAAGCCCGACTCGTTTTTCTACCTGCCGACGGCGCAGGATGGATAACGCGGTTTGAATTTGCTCTGCCATGCTGAAAGCTCCTATTTAGGCGCTTCCCGGCCTTTCCGGGAATGCATGGCGCAATTTTGGCTATTGCGTTGATATGGCTAGAAGCAAAAACTCAGCCGATTTTGGACGAATTTTTTCCGCGCCAATTCATCGCGACAGTTGGGCAGCAATTGTTCTTTGACTAAATGGGCAATCCACCATTGCGGCCAGCGACAGAACGATCTCAGGGGACACCTCACCAAAATGCCGCCGCAAAGAATTGGCTAGGGTTTGAATTAAAACTCGATAGGGTCGATTTTTGCCACCCCATGCAGCGCGGCCTGATTTGTGTTGCACTTCGAGATAGTCGGCCAATTCGGAAAGCAAGGCTTTTAGGTTGTAGTGTTTTGCGTTGTCGGCCAGTTTGACGCCATTCTTGTCAAAGGTATCCAGTATCGCCCACGCATGGCCTAGCGCCTTGCCTATCGCCTTCTTGTCAGGGGTTGGCCAGTTGAAAGCCTTGCCGTCGGTCAAAATGAAAAAACCGGCGGTCGACGCGACGGTTTCAAGAAACCTAAACTCAGCAAACGGATGTGTGTATAGGTCGTGCCCTTTTTTCGCACTCTGCTTTTGTTTGAAAACAGTGTGAGCCTTCTTGAAATTAGCGTCGGCCTTCAATAACTGAAAAACCATGTTCGACTCGATCGCTTTCCAATGTTCGCTGACTCGCCGAGATTGTTGCTCGCGCTCTGCCTGTCTTTCGCGCTCTGCCTGCTCTTCGCGCTCCGGCTCGCGATCAATATGCACCAAACCCAGTAGGCCGGGGCCATGTGTAACCGGCGTGGCGATTGGCTGGATGTGGTTGGGATGTAGTGGATGCGAATCGTGATTTACCCATCCGCCGAAAAATCCCATACCCGGCTTCATTTCCGGGACAGGATAAAAAACCTGATTCAGCCTCGTCTCAGATATCAAGTCTTGAAGCTGAAATAAGTCTTGTGTGGAAAGATCATCCCAGTAGTGGGCCTTTGCTATCTTCATCGCGCCCTTTCGCGCCGCCCTTGATTGGGTGCCACGCCAGCCGGGTAAGGGTGTCCCGGTTTTCGCCCCGTCGGGCTAGGCGCGGCAAACTTTGTCTATGCCACCCGGTGAAGTTGGGCCACGTTTGCGCCGGTTGCTAGTGATTCGATTCTCGCCGCCCATGCTTCTAGCGCCGCTTTGCGCTTCTCCTCATAGCTATTGTGGTTGTAGATGGCAAACACGCCGGATAGGGCATGGTTTGCAATCTTGTGGCCTAGGAATGGTTCAAAGCCCAGATCAGGCAAGCGGCTAATCAACGTCCGCCGGAAGTCGTGAACATGGCATTGCGTCACATTCGGCAGCTTGTCGCCCTTGAACATTGTCAGCAAGGCATTATTAACCGATCTCCCGTAAATGGCTTGCTTCGGTCGTAGTGGTGATGCAAATACATGGCGCTTTTTCCCGGTAATTGATTTCAAGTCTTGCAGGATCGCCACCGCTTGCGGGGCAAGGTGAACAAGGTGCGCCCGCCCTGTTTTCGTTCGGCCCGCTGGCAGTCGCCACAGGCCTGCCTCCAGATCAAACTCCGTCCACATGGCTTCGCTTACTTCGCTTTCACGTTGCCCTGTCAGAATGAGCATCTTCAATGCCGCCACTGTTACAGGATCGGACTTGCACAGTTCCCGGTTATCCAGCGCCCGCCAGATTGCGGCCAATTCATCCATTCGCAGGGTTACATCCCGCTTCTTCGGCTTGGCGTCGAATGCCGCCCGCGTCAATTGATCAATTGGCGATGCTCCAATCCATTCGCGTTCCGCTGCAAACCGCCATAAACGCTTTGCAGTCGTCAACACTTCGCCAGCTAGTTGTTTCGCGGTTTGGCCTTCCCGCTGGCCTTCGGCAATGGTATCCAGTGCCGCGATTACTTCCTGCCGCGTTACGTCCCGGATTTTCTTCGTGCCGATGATTGCTGCCAGCCGGTCAAGTCGGTAACGGATCGACGGGGCGCTTGTCTTTCCGGCCATGATCTTCCGCATGAATATCTCGATTGCTTCGTTTATGGTCGGCTGTTTTCGCTCGGCTTCCAGCACAGCCAATCGCTCGGCGTTCGATGCTTGCTCTTGGGCTAGAAGGGCTACCCATTCGGCTACCGGATCATGCCCGCCGCGCCGCGCCTTCTTCCATGCGCCAGCAATCGAACGGGCTTGGGTTAATGACTGTTGCCCGTGCCGCAGCCAATCGGGGATACTCTCACCTGGTGCGCCGTCGCGGGTATATCCGCCGATGGTGTATTTTGTCCGTCGCCCTTGATGCTCATATTCGATTACCCATGTTTTCGTCCCATGCGGTCGCACTCGCAAAAACAATCCGTCGCCGTCACCTATCAGCCGGTCGCGCTTCGGGTCGGGCTTTGCAGTTTCGCAGGTTACAGCAGCAAGTTTTCCCATATTGGCTCCTTGGGTGGGGTTCTGGGTGGGAATCCGGTAAGGCTTGGGTGGGATTTTACGGGAACAACAGGGAACGGGCAAACAGCGTAACAGGTTGCTAATAAAGGAATAGAAGGAATAAACAGGAATGGTGGGGAACTAATATGCGCTACTGGGTCATGAAGTCTGAGCCAAGCGATGTCAGCATCGATGATCTGGCTGCCATGCCGAACCAGAGCGTCGCCTGGTATGGCATCCGCAACTACCAGGCGCGCAATTTCATGCGCGACCAGATGAAGCCCGGCGACAAGGTGCTGTTCTACCATTCGTCGTGTGCCGAGCCGGGTGTGGTGGGGTTGGCGGAGGTCAGTACGCCGGCATACCCCGACGCAACCCAGTTCGATGCCGGCAACAAGTACTTCGACCCCAAGGCGACCCCGGAAACGCCGCGCTGGTTCAACGTCGATGTGAAGCTGGTGAAGAAAACCCGCCTGATGCCGCTGGCCGAAATACGAAGCTATCCCGAACTTGCCAACATGCGCATTCTGCAAAGAGGCAATCGCCTGTCGATCACGCCGGTCGATCCGGCTGATTACGCCTTCATCGTCAAGCAGCTGAAGTGATCGATCCGGCATGGTTTGCCGCCTATGGCGGACTGGGGCTGGGGGTGGGATTTGTCGCCGGCCTGCTGGGCGTCGGCGGCGGCCTCATCATCGTGCCGGTGCTGATCTTCATGCTGCATGGTCAGGGTCTGGCGATGGGTCTGGAGCCGCAGCTGGCACTCGGTACTTCGCTCGCCTCGATCCTGTTCACCTCATTGTCCAGCGTGCGTGCGCATCATCGTCATGGTGCCGTCGAATGGTCGCTGGTGCGGCGTATCACGCCCGGCATTATTGTGGGGACATTGGTCGGCGCCATGCTGGCCGCGCAGGTATCGGCTTTTGTGTTGAAGCTGTTTTTTGTGGTCTTCCTGTTTTACGCGGCTGTTCAGATGTGGCTGGATTTCAAGCCGGCACCGCATCGCGGCCTGCCGCGCCGTGGCGGAACCCTGCTGGCGGGTGGCGTGATTGGCGCGGTGTCGAGCTGGGTGGGAATCGGCGGCGGTACGCTGTCGGTGCCGTTCATGCTGTGGCACAACATCACCTTACACCGTGCGATCGCGACGTCCTCGGCGATCGGGTTTCCCATCGCGGTAGCCGGTGCGGTGGGGTACGTGCTGGGTGGCTGGAAGGTGAGCGGCCTGCCGGCGGGCAGTCTCGGGTTTGTCTACCTGCCGGCGCTTGCCGGCATCGTGCTGGGCAGCGTGCTGACCGCGCCGCTCGGCGCGCGTACGGCGCATCGGCTGCCGATTCGTCCGTTGAAGCGGATCTTTGCCTTGCTGTTGGGGGTGCTGGCGCTGCGCATGGCGTGGATGCTGGCAACCGCATCATAGATAGAGGGCAATAATCGGCGCCCCGGTTTCGTTCGAGATGGCCGGCATGTAAGAGACGACCGTGAAGTCATGCAGCATGCCGAGGCTGCGGCGGGTAATGGAGATGCCCGGATCGAGGATCGAGCCGGGCAGCAGGGACAGGGAAACTAGGGTCAGCCCGATCCCGACGATGTGAATCTGCCCGGTTATTGCGGGGCTGTGCCCCGTCTCCCAAGCGAGAAATACAGGTAAAACCCGGCAATGATGATGAGGCGGATCAGGGCCTGCTGAAACTCGGTATCCGGGCGTGACTGCATCCGCTTTTGCAGGCGCGTGATGAAAGCAGGAAGCGGCAGCCAGTTCAATATGGCCGCCGTATCAGTCGGGGGTGTCGCCCAGCTCGCGCATGATGGCGGCCACCGCATCGATGCGCCGTTCAAACGCCTGCACGCAGGCGGGGTCGAAGTGCCCGCCGCTTTCGGCCTGGATGAGGTTCAGCGCTTCCTGAAACGTCCATGCCTGCTTGTAGGGACGTTTGGACGTCAGGGCGTCGAATACGTCGGCCACCGCCACGATACGTGCCGGCAACGGGATGTCCTCGCCGGCCAGACCGTGCGGATAGCCGCTGCCGTCGAACCGTTCGTGGTGGCTGAGTGCGATTACCGCGCCCATCTGCAGGTAGCGCGAGGGGCTGCCGGCAAGAATCTGGTAGCCGATCTCTGCATGCTTACGCATGATGGCCTGCTCGTCCGGCGTGTGGCGGCCGGGCTTGAGTAGGATCAGGTCGGAAATGCCGATTTTTCCGATGTCGTGCATCGGCGAGGCAAATTCGATTTCGTCGCATTCCATTGCGGTGAGCTTGAGTTCCTCTGCGATCAGGCGGGCGTACTTCGACATGCGGATGATGTGGTTGCCTGTTTCCTGGTCGCGGTATTCGCCCGCCTTGGCCAGTTTCAGCAGGGTCTCGTGTTCGCGCATGCGTACTTCGCGGGTGGCCTGCATCACCTGCTCTTCCAGCCACTTCGTGCGGTCGGTCATCATTTTTTGCGTGCGCCGCAGCGCCAGCAGGTTGAGACAGCGGGCACGGCATTCCTGCGGATCGATCGGGCGGGTGAGAAAGTCGGTTGCGCCGTTTTCCAGCGCCTGGTAGCGAACCTGGCGGTCTTCCATCACGGTCACGATGATGAGCGGCACATCGGCCAGGCGGCGATCGGCACGAACGCGGCGGGTGAACTCGATGCCGTCCATGCTGGGCATGCGGTAGTCGGTGACGATGAGGTCCGGCGTGGCGTGCTGCATGTGCTCGAGTGCCTTGAGCGGGTCGGCAAAGCTTTCCACCACCACGCCCGGTTCCAGCGTGCGCACCAGTCCTTCGAGCAGGCTGCGGGCGGTGCTGCGGTCATCGACGATCACCACGCGCGCACCGTCGCGCTGTCGCGCCGGGCGTTGCGGTGCAACCGGAACACCGGGAGGGGGTACGATGCACAATGGCTCTGTGGACACGAATATTTCTACCTTGAACGGTGGGGTCAATCGGGGTTATATACGAATATCGGGTTGAATGACTTGAACTTTAACGCTAACGCACATGAGGGACGAACAGATGAAAAACCGACTTTTAAGCATGCTGGCAGGATGGGTCCTTCTGTTTTCCCTGGCGGCCGTTGCCGCCCCGGGGGCACCCGACTACGCCCGCGAGAAGAAATGGGCGGATGAGGTCATTCCCGGCCTCGTGGTCGGCGACCCGGTTTACCTGCAAACCCCGCGCGGCCACCATTCGTTTCTGACCCTGTTTACGCCGGCTGCGGATACCCAGAAGGCAGTCGTGGTGGTTCACGGCATGGGCATTCATCCCGACTGGGGCATGGTCGGCACCCTGCGGACCGAGCTGGCCGATCGCGGATTGACCACGCTGTCGATCCAGATGCCGATTCTGGCGGCCGATGCCACCGGCGACGCCTATCCGCCGACGTTCCCCGAAGCGGCCGAGCGCATCGCCGAGGCGGTCGCCTTTCTCAAGGCCAAGGGCTATACGCACCTGGCCATTGTGTCGCACAGCATGGGTTCGCGCATGAGCGGTGTGTATATGGCAGGGAAACCGGACCCCGACGTGAAGGCGTGGGCCAGCCTGGGGCTGCCGTCGGGCAGCTATGCCGGCCTGAAACTGCCTGTTCTCGACCTGTATGGCGACAACGATCTGCCGCCGGTGCTGAAGCATGCTGGCAAACGCAAACAGAGCCTCGCGGCCAGGGATTCAAAACAGGTGGTCATTGCCCGTGCCGATCATTTCTTCAGCGGGCATGAGCGTGCAATGGTCGATGCGGTGGCGGACTTTCTGAATGCGACGTTGAAATAAAACCCTTTCCGCGAAGGCCGCGAAGAAGCGCGAAGGGGTTCCTGGAATGCGGCTGCCGGTTCCAAGGGTTTTCTTGGCGTTCCTTCGCGAGCTTCGCGGATAACGCCTTTATTTAACCCAGCAGGCGCGTCATCGCCTCGCGGTATTTTTCGCTGGTCTTTGCCACGATCTCGGCCGGCAGCACCGGTCCCGGTGCCTGCTTGTTCCAGCCGCTGGCCTCCAGCCAGTCGCGCACGAACTGCTTGTCGAAGCTGGGCGGATTGCTGCCCGGCCGATACTGGTCGGCGGGCCAGAAGCGTGAGGAATCCGGCGTCAGCGCCTCGTCGATCCATACCAGTTTGCCGGCCGCATCAAGGCCGAATTCGAACTTGGTGTCGGCAATGATGATCCCGCGTGTGAGCGCATACTCCGCCGCTGTCTTATACAGGGCAAGGCTTGTGTCGCGAACCTGTTGCGCCAGATCGGCGCCGATCAGCTTGGCCATGGCGTCGAATGCAATGTTTTCGTCGTGCGCGCCGACTGCGGCCTTGGTCGACGGGGTGAAGATCGGCTCCGGCAGGCGGTCGGCCTGCTTGAGGCCGGCCGGCAGCGCAATCCCGCATACCGACTGGCTGGCCTGGTATTCCTTCCAGCCCGATCCCACCAGATAGCCGCGCACGATCGCTTCGACCGGCAGCGCCTTCAATTTCCTGACCACGATGGCGCGTCCGGCGACCTGATCACGCTCCGATTCCGCCACCACCGATTCCGGCGCGATGTCGAGCGCCTGGCTCGGCACGATGGACTTGAGCCGGTCGAACCAGAAGGCCGATACCCGGGTGAGCACTTCACCCTTGCCGGGAATCGGCGTCGGCATGACCACGTCGAAGGCCGACAGACGGTCGGTGGTCACGATCAGCAGCTTGTCGTCGCCGACCGCGTAGATGTCGCGTACCTTGCCTTTGTGGATCAGCGGCAGGGAGGCGATGTGCGATTCGAGTAAAGCTTGGCCGGGTAGGGGGGCAGGCATGATGAAGTGAGCAGGGTCAAGGGAGCCGGCATTATAGCCGCCGCGATAGAAGGCGCTGGTCGCATAGACCCGGTGCAGCTCGCGCAACGCCACCAGCAATACGGCCGCCAGCGGCACCGCCAGCAATACGCCGACAAAGCCGAACAGCTGGCCGAATGCGGCCAGGGCGAAAATCACCGCCACCGGATGCAGGCCCACGCGCTCGCCCACCAGGCGCGGGGTGATGACGTAGCTTTCCAGTGCCTGCCCGATCAGATAGATGCCGCCCACCCAGGCCACGCCGCTCCAGTCGGCAAACTGCAGCAGCGCCACCAGAAGCGCCAGAATCAGCCCCAGGCCAAAACCGAGAAAGGGCACGAACGACAGCAGCCCGGTCAGAATCGCGATCGGCAGGGCGTAATTGAGCCCGACCGCCCATAGCGCCAGTGCGTAGTAGAGGGACAAGGTGGCCATCACGGCCAGCTGTCCGCGCAGGAACTCGCCGACCACCGCGTCCATCGTGCGCGCGATGCGGGTGGCGGCGTTCAGCCAGCTGCGCGGCATCAGCGCGGCGATGCGTGCGACCATCACGTCCCAGTCCTTCAGCAGATAGAACATCACCACCGGAATCAGCAACAGGTTAACCAGTACGCTGACGACGGCGAGTGCGCCGGTTTGCAATGAGGGCAACCAGTCGGCCCCCTTTTGCGCGGCATTTTCGGTGAGCCAGGTTTTGAGCGTGTCCAGGCTGGGGGCGAATGTGATGCCGAACGTCTGTTGCAGCCAGGGCAGGAAACGGGTTTGCAGCAGGTCGAGCGCGGCCGGCACGCGCTGCGACAGTTCGGCAAACTGGCCCTGAAATAGCGGCAACGCAATCAGCAGCAGCGCAAACAGCACCAGCCCGGCCAGCACGATGACGATAAGGGTGCCGCCGGAACGGGATAATCCGCGCGTTTCCAGCCGGTCCACCAGCGGGTCGAAGATGTAGGCCAGCAGCGCGCCCGCAAGGAAGGGCGTGAGAATCGGCGCCAGCAAATAAACCAGACCGCCGACGACGAGCAGGACGGCGAGGGCAAGCCAGGGCATGTTGAGCGGTCGAATGGTGTGCATAGGCGGTAAAATAGCGCACTTTTTGATTCTGGAGCCGGGTGTGTCTTCCATTTCCTATAAAGATGCCGGGGTCGATATCGACGCCGGCGATGCGCTGGTCGAACGTATCAAGCCGCTGGCCAGGCGCACCATGCGCCCCGAAGTGCTGGCGGGCATCGGCGGTTTCGGCGCGCTGATCGAGATTTCCAAGAAGTTCAAGGAGCCGGTGCTGGTTTCGGGCACCGACGGCGTCGGGACAAAACTTAAATTGGCGTTCGAGCTCAATCGCCATGACACCGTCGGCATCGACCTGGTGGCGATGAGCGTCAACGACATTCTGGTGCAGGGTGCCGAGCCGCTGTTCTTTCTCGACTACTTCGCCACCGGCAAGCTGAGCCTCGATACCGCGGAAGCCGTGATCGCCGGCATCGCCACCGGTTGCGAGCAGGCCGGCTGTGCGCTGATCGGCGGCGAAACCGCCGAGATGCCGGGCATGTATCCCGAAGGCGAATACGACCTCGCCGGCTTCGCCGTCGGCGTGGTCGAAAAATCCAAGGTCATCGGTGGCCAGACCATCGCCGCCGGTGATGTGGTGCTGGGGCTGGCGTCTTCCGGCGCGCATTCCAACGGTTATTCGCTGGTTCGCAAGCTGATCGACCTCAGCCACATCGGCCTGAAATCCGATTTTCACGGCCAGCCGTTTGCCGATGCGGTGATGGCGCCGACCCGTATTTATGTGAAGCCGTTGCTGGCCTTGATGGAAAAACTCGACGTCAAGGGCATGGCGCACATCACCGGTGGCGGCATCACCGGCAACCTGCCGCGCTGCCTGCCGGAAAACGTCGCCGCCAAGCTCGATGCCGCTTCGTGGACACGTCCGCCGCTGTTCGACTGGCTGCAACAGGCCGGCAATGTCGAAGCGGACGAAATGCTGCGCACCTTCAATTGCGGCATCGGCATGTGCGTCGTGGTGGCGGCAACCGATGCCGCGGCGGCGATGGCACATCTGCAGGCGAGTGGCGAAACCGTGTGGCAGATCGGCGAAATCATCGCGCGTCCGGACGGCGCGGAGCAGGTGATTTATTCGTGATCCAGGGTGCGCGCCCGACTCGCGTCGTCGTGCTGCTGTCCGGGCGCGGCAGCAACTTCCGGGCGATCGCCGAGGCGCAGTTGCCGATCGACATCGTCGCGGTCATCAGCAACCGGCCGCAGGCGGCGGGGCTGGCGTATGCGCGCGAACGCGGGATGGCCGCCATTGCGCTCGATCACACCGCGCAACCCGACCGCGAGGCCTTCGATGCGCAACTGGCCGACGAAATCGAGCGGCATCAGCCGGATCTGGTGGTGCTGGCAGGCTACATGCGCATCCTCAGCGCGGCGTTCATCGACCGCTTCGAAGGTCGCCTGCTGAACATCCACCCCTCGCTGCTGCCCGCTTTTCCCGGCCTGAAAACACACGAGCGGGCGCTGGCCGAAGGGGTGAAAATTCACGGCTGCACCGTGCACTTTGTGACGGCTCAACTCGACCATGGCCCCATCGTCATCCAGGCCGCCGTGCCGGTGAGGGCGGACGATACCGCCGACAGCCTGGCTGCGCGCGTGCTGGCGCAGGAGCACCGCATCTATCCGCAGGCGGTGCGCTGGTTTGCCGAAGGCCGCCTGGTAAATAATCACGGCTGCGTAAACTTGAAGGACGATTTGGCGTCACAGTCAGTGTTATCTAGCCCGGATGTTTGATGAATTGACACGTGCCCTCGCTGCTCTTTTGTTTCGTATGGAAACTTTGTTCAGTCGGGCGTATGAATAACTACGCCGCTCCTTCACAAAAGTCCCCTGCAAAACAAAATCCTGCGCGATCATCACGCGAGTTCATCAAACATCCGGGCTCCGGAGTGTGAACATGATCAAAATTCTTTTACTGGCCGCCAGCCTGTTTGCCGTCGCGGCCCAGGCGGCGCCACCGCAGCAGATGAGCGTGGTGTACGACCTGTATCGCAACGGCCACAAGCTTGGCCAGGTGAGCGATACCTTCACCCGCAGCGGCAACCGATACACGCTGACCAGTGAGACCCGCGCCAGTGGTCCGCTGAAACTGCTGTGGCCGGGCAATATCCGTCTCGAAAGCACTGGCGTGGTGACGTCGCAGGGCCTGCGTCCCACACACTTTCAGCATGCCCGCAGCGATGCGCCAGGCAAGCTGGCAAGCGCACGTTTCGACTGGAAGCAGCGTCGCATCGCGTTTCAGTACAAGGGCGCGACGTGGCAGGTAAATGGCCTGCAAAACGGGGCGCAGGATCAGCTTTCGCAGGTCTACCAGTTCATGTTCGCGCCCGTTCTGCCCGCTGATTTCAGCCTGCAGGTGGTGAGCGGGCGCGACGTTCACGATTACCGTTATGCGCGCAGCGAGGGGGAACGCATGCAGACGCCGCTGGGCGCGCTGGCCACGCGGCAATATCAGCGCATCGGCCAGAAGCCCGACGAAAAATCCATCACCATTTGGGTCGCGCCCGCGCGCACCAATCTGCCGCTGCAAATCCAGGTGAGCGAAGGCGGCGTCACCCTCGAACAGCGCCTGGTGCGCGCCAGCGTAAAAGACTAGCGTGGTGGGGCGCAGCCTTCGCCCGTGGTGGCTGGCGCTGGTTGCATCGGTGCTGTTGCATGTCAGCCTGTTCGGCGGCCTGAAATGGACGCTGCCGCAGGGGGAGGCTCCTTCCGACGCGCCGTTTTTCGAAGCGCAACTGCTTCCCGCAGCCGTGCCTGTTGCGGTACCGTCTTCGCCGCCGGCACCTGAACCGCCCGCACCCCGGCAGGCCGTGCACGATTCCCCGCCCCCGCCGGCAGCGCCTCCGCCTGAACCCGCTGCAAAGCCTGTCGTGATGACGCCAGACGTGATCGTGGCGACTGAGCCGGAACCCGTCGTGACCGCAGCCGGATTGAACGATGCCGGCGTCGAAGAGGCGCCGCCTGCCGCACCCGCGCCGCCCCCGCTGAATTCGCTGCCGCCGCGTCTTGATTTGCGCTTTCAGGTGAATATCGGACTGGCGAGCGGAGAGCAGACCCTGGTGTGGGTGAACGAAGGCAAACGCTATACGGTGATCAGCGTGGCGGAGGCCACCGGCCTGGCCGGCCTGTTTTATCGCGGCCGCTTCGTGCAGACCAGCCGCGGCCGCATCACGCCGCGTGGCCTGCAGCCCGAAGATTTCTGGGACCAGCGCGGCAACAAGCGCAGCAGTGCGCACTTCGACCAGGCGCACGGATCAATTACCCTGACCTCTGCGAAAGGATCGCTACGCCACTTCGATTACCCGGGCGAGGCGCAGGATGCGGTGAGCCTGTTTTTCCAGTTTGCGCTCACTGCACCGCCCCGGGAGGGGCACTCGACCTACCACGTGTTCACCGGCAAGAGCGTGCGCGCGTACCGCTATGAAGTGCGCGGAGAACCGGTGCTGGAGACCGAACTGGGTGCGCTGCGCACCCTGCATCTTGCGCGGGTGGATGCGGGCGAGGGGCGCTTTGAGATCTGGCTGGCCGCCGATCGCCATTACCTGCCGGTGCGCGTGCTGCGCAGCGACGACAAGGGCAACGAGGTGGAACTGAAGCTGCTGTCCGTTTCGCCGTAGCGCGGTCGGTGGCGCGTCGGATGACGCTGTTATCGCGGCAGGCCGTCTATTTGCGCGCCCGCCGAAATGCCGCGCTGCCGAAAGCCGCCCTGCGCGACTTCCAGCGCGTAGCGTATGTCCGTCGTCGGGCAATGCAGGGTGTCGCTATTGGCCTGCATGTCGACAAGGCCGGTGATGTGGCCCGTGCTGTCGATAAACGCAATCGATAAGGGCAGCGGCGTGTTGCGCATCCAGAAGCAGGTTTGCGCCGCACGTTCGAACACGAACAGCATGCCGCCATCGGCGGGCAGGTGGGTGCGGCCCATCAGGCCGTGCTGACGGTGTTGCGGGGTGGCGGCGACCTCGACCCGGAAAGTATGCGGGCCGATGCGCAAGGGCAGTGTGCCATCGCTTTCCGCCGCACAGGCGCCGCTCAGAACAGCCGTCAGCAGCGCCGTGGTCAGCGCCGTGAACAGGCGCCCGCTTGCGAGCGAAACCCTAAAGCGCATCGCGCATCTGTTCGGCCAGATGCAGTGCCGTTTCCACATCGGGATCGAGCACGTTGAAGTGCCCCATCTTGCGCCCCGGTCGTGCGGTTTGTTTGCCGTACAGATGCAGCTTGATGGCCGGGTGCTGCAGCAGCGCATTCCAGTGCGGCCCGCTGTCGTGCCAGCGCTCGCCCAGAATGTTGACCATCACCACCGGCGACAGCAGGCGCGGATCGCCCAGCGGCAGGCCGCACAGCGCGCGCACCTGCTGCTCGAACTGGTCGGTGACGCAGGCGTCCAGCGTGTAGTGCCCCGAGTTGTGCGGGCGCGGCGCGATTTCGTTGACCATCAGCCGGCCATCGGCGATGAAGAATTCGACCGCCATGACGCCGACATAGCCAAGCGTGTCGGCCACTGCGCGCGCGGTGTCGCGTGCCTGCTGTGCGAGGCTGTCGGGGACGCGGGCGGGGACGATGGAGACATCGAGAATGCCGTTGTCATGGCGGTTTTCGGCGACCGGAAACAGCGTGCAGTGGCCGGCATCGTCGCGCGCCAGCACCACCGACACCTCGCGTTCCAGTTTGACGAAGCCTTCCAGCACGCAGGGCTGGCCACCGAAGGCGTCAAACGCGGCGCGCGCTTCGTCCAGCGTGGCGACGCGGGCCTGGCCTTTGCCGTCGTAGCCAAAGCGCGACACTTTCAGCAGCGCCGGGGCACCGGTCGCTGCCAGTGCGCTTTCCAGCTCGGCTGCGTTGTTGACCAGCGCGAACGGAGCGGTCGCAAAACCGTTGCCGGCGAGCCAGGCTTTTTCATGGCTGCGATCCTGCACGATGGCGACCGCTTCGGCGCCGGGCGATACCCGGCAGTGGCCTGCCAGCTCGATCAGGCTGGCCGCCGGAACATTCTCGAATTCGGTGGTGACGGCCGCGCAGGCGGCGCCGAGCTGCTTCAAGGCGGCGTGGTCGGTGTAGTCGGCCTGCAGGTGCACGTCGGCCATCTGTCCGGCCGGACTGGCGCCATCGGGGTCGAGCACCATGACCTTGTAGCCCATGGTGCGCGCGGCCAGCGTGAACATGCGGCCGAGCTGGCCGCCGCCGAGGATGCCCAGCGTGGCCCCAGGCAAAATGGGCAGCGACTTACTCGACATCCGGCAAATCCATCGCCATCACGGAGTCCGCCTGGCCCTGGCGGAAGTCTTTGAGCTGCACCGCCCGTTCGCTGTCGTAGCGGGCGATCAGCGCTGCCGCGAA
>JBFHXL010000011.1:0-17121 GCA_041599035.1 Thiobacillus sp.
ATCCCCGTCATCGCGCTGACCGCCAACGCCAACAGCGGCTTCCGTGAAGCCTGCCTCGACGCGGGGGCGAACGATTACCTGAGCAAACCGTACAGCGAGGCGGCGCTGGCGGCACTGTTGGCGCAATGGCTGCCGCAAGCCGGTCCCGCTGCCGTCCACACGCCGCTGCTCGATCTGCCTGCGCTGCGTGCACGCTATCCCGGCAACCCGGGACTGGTCGACGAACTGGCGGCTGTTTTCGTCAGCACCACCGAAGCCAGCCTGGCGGCGTTGAAGCACGGGATCGAACTCGGTGATGCCGACGCCTGCCGCAAGGAAGCCCATGCCCTGAAAGGCGCTGCCGCCAGCGTGATGGCCAGCGCCATCCAGGAAAGCGCCGCGCGGATCGAAGCCTGCGTGCACAAGAACGATTTCAGCGCCGCCGCCGCCGAACTGGCGGCCCTGGAAAAGCGCTTCCGCGACCGCGCCTGAGCTCTGGTTGACGCCTGTTGGCAGCGGCGGCGATTCGAAGACCCGCCCCGTACAAACCCGAAGCGCCGCCGAAACAGCGGACGCCACGCTGCAGAAGCGTCACAATGGCGGCTTGATTCAGCCGATTATCCGCACCATGTCCTCTCTGACTCCCCTGTTTGCCTCCGCATCGTCACTGGAAAAAGGCTTTGCCGACGGCCTCGCCGGAATGCTCGACCGCCACCCCGGGCTCGGCGTCTACATCCTGGTGCTCGCCAATGCCGCCTATGACCCGGGCCTGTGGGCGCAACTCGCGCCCGCCCTCGCAGCACGCCACGCCGAACTCACTACCGCCATCACCGCAGCGCTGCGGCAGGGGCAGAAACTGGACGAACCGGACGACGACGTCCTGGTTTTTCTCAAGCTGCACGCCATCGGCTTCGAACACCTGACAACCATGGCGCGCCGCCGCGCCGGCCCCTGGGAAGTGATGTTCAACCCGATCCGCGCCCTGCGTCCGCCGCGCGTCAGCGGAATGCAATTCGACAGCCTGCTGCGCCCGTTCGACCCGGCGGGCTTCCATTTCAACAAGGCGTTTCTGGCCCGGGAAATCCTCTGGGAAGGCGAACTCGCCGGGCGGCCGCTGCGCATGCTGTACAACAAATTCCCGTTTGCGCGCCTGCATGGCCTGCTGGTGCCCGCGCCCTCGAGCCAGACACCGCAATACCTCTCCCCCGAACTGCACCAGTGGGCCTGGGACATCTGCGCGCAATCCGGCGTGCCCGGCTTCTGTCTGGGCTACAACAGCTATGGGGCCGGCGCCTCGGTCAATCATCTGCATTTCCAGAGCTTCGTCGAGGCGAGCCCGCTGCCGCTGCAGGACCCGCGCTTCGTCCACAACGGCGGCAGCGAGCCCTACCCCGTGCCGTGCCGGCGTTTTGGCGATGCGGAAAGCGCGTGGCTTCAGCTCGACCGCCTGCACCAGCGCAACCTCCCCTACAACCTCGTTTACAGCCGCGACTGCCTGCACCTGATCGCCCGCGTTCCGCAGGACAGCGCCAGGCTGAGCGATGCGATCCGCAGCTCTGGCTGGAGCGAAATGGCCGGCGCCCTCACCCTGTTCAGTCGGGATGCATTCGAGGACATGCGTGCGGAAACGTTTGCGGCAGATCTGGCGAAGTTCGCGCCCTGACGCGCGCCAATCGGCGTCGCCTGTTCCGCTTTATCCGGCTGCCGGTGACGCCGGCGACAGCACAGCGCTATAAATCGATTACCTGCCCCGGCTCCAGCGCCGTCAAGGTCCAGTCCGGCGCCGCCGCACGCAGCTCCGCCATGATGGCCGCCTCGTTGCCCGGCTTCAGATGAGTGATCCAGACCTGCGGCCGCACGCGCAACGCCTGCAATTCCTCCGCCAGCGAATCGGGCCAGTGATGTTTGGACGCCTGCGCGATATCGGCCAGCGCGTTCTCGAACGAGGTCTCGATGATGAGATGGCGCAGGTCGGGAATGGCATTGAGCGCGGCGGTGAAGGCCTCGCTGCTGGTGGTGTCGCCGCTGAACACCAGGCTGCCGCCGGCCGCACCGATCCGGATGCCGCATGCCGGCACCACATGGTTGACCGGCAGCGGGGTGAAGCTGCGCGCGCCGAGAGTCAGGCTTGCGCCCAGCGGCAAAGGCTCGAAGCGGACCCACGGTGCATCGACGCTGGGGATCTGGCGGAAGTCCGGCCACAGGTGCCAGTTGAACAGGTGCGCGGACAGGGCGTCGAGCACCTCGGGCAGCGCATGCACGACGACCGGCGTGGTGCGCTGTTCGCCGACGGCATCGAGCAGCAAGGGCAGGCCCAGCACATGATCGAGGTGGGCGTGGGTGAGCACCACATGGTCGATCGCCAGCAGCTGTTCGAAGCCGAGCGTGGTGATGCCGCTGCCGGCATCGATCAGGATGTCGTCATCGATCTTGAAACAGGTGGTGTGGCGCCCGCTGCCGATGCCGCCGCTGCAGCCGAGTATGGTCAGTTTCATCGCTTTATTATCGTGGCTATTTGGTCGTGTAGACGAAGACGCCGTCCCAGTCTGCGGGCGGTGGAGTGGTGCGGAAATGCGCGATGCGCTCGAGGTAAATGTCGTAAAGCTTGCGCGGTGCACGCTGGTTGAGCGCGCGCAAGGCAGATTCGGCGGCGTCCCAGTCCTGCTTCTGGTAGCGGGCGAATGCCGCCTCGAAGTCGGCGGCGTTCTGCTTCACGGCCGCATCGAGATCCGTCTTGCTCCCCAGCGGCTCGTAAATCGCCACCGGTGTTTCCTTGCCCTTGACGCGCACATCGTCGATTTTCATGAAGGCGTGCACCGGGTCGGCCTCGACCGTCGGCTGCGTCACCAGAATCCCCACGCCGTACTGCTTGGTGATGCCTTCCAGGCGCGAGCCGAGGTTCACCGCATCGCCCATCACGGTGTAGGACATGCGGAATTCCGAGCCCATGTTGCCGACGCTCATGCGCCCGGTGTTGGCGCCGACGCCGATCTGCACGTCGGGCCAGCCGCGCGCGGCGAATTCCTGGTTCAGTTGCGGCAACGCCGCCTGCATCTCGAGCGCGGTCTGCACCGCGCGCGTGGCATGATCGGCAAGATCCACCGGCGCGTTCCAGAACGCCATGATGGCGTCGCCGATGTATTTGTCGATGGTGCCGCGCTGCTGCTGCACGATGCGCGTCATCGTCGACAGATAGGCGTTCAGCACCTCGGCAAGTTCGGTCGGCGACAGTTTTTCGGAGAAATTGGTGAAACCGCGGATGTCGGAAAACAGCACGGTCATCTCGCGCGACTGGCCGTCCATCGTGTAGTGCGCCGGGTCCTGGCTCATTTCGGCCGCCAGTTCAGGCGGCACGTACTGGCCGAACAGCTTGGTCATCTGGCGCTTGTTGCGGGTTGCGGCAAAAAAGCCGTAGGCGGTATTGAGCGCATACAGGCCGAAGACGGTCAGCATCGGCGCCGCCATCGGCACCACCCAGAAGCGCGACCAGGCCGCCGCATACGCCGCCAGCAGCAGTGCGAGCAGCGACCCGCTCGCCACCAGCCCGACGATCGGGCCAAAGCGCAGCAGCACCAGCGTCAGCAGGGCGCCCAGCGCCAGCACCGCGATCAGGCGCACATCCCGGCTCCAGGGCGGCGTGCTGCGGGTGGTGCCGTCGAGCATGCCGGCAATCAGATGGGCATGGATTTCCACCCCGGGAAAGGCGTTGGAAAATGGGGTGACCCGCAAATCCGCCAGACCGGGCGCGGTCGAACCCAGCAGCACGATGCGGTTTTCCAGTCGTTCGACCGGCGCCTTGCCCGCCAGCACCTCAGCCGCAGACACATAGGGGAACGGCGCCCCGGAACGGTAGGGCACATACACGCTGCCGTCCGCGCTCAGCGGCACCCGGATGCCGCCCACCTCCACCCACGGCGCGGCATAAGACCGGCCCAGCAGGCTGCGGTGTTCAACCCCGGCGGCCAGGGGCTCCGCGCCAAAGGCCACCCGCAGCGTGGATGCCGACAAGGCCGGGTAGTAACCGGCGCCAAACGGCGTGAGCAGACTCATTTTGCGCGCCGTGCCGTCCGCATCGGCACGCATGTTGAAAAATCCCGCGCCCTGGGCGGCGTCCTGGAACCCCGCCAGGTTCGCGCCGTAGCCGGCGGGCGCCGGCGTGCCCAGACGCAACGGATCAAACGCGGTAACAGGCAGGGCGGGCGGCGGCAGGCGGCCCGATTGGGTATCGCCATAGCCTGCCGGAATGAAGTAAAACCCCAGCGCGATCGGACGCTCGACGAGCGCTTCGGCAAAACGGGCATCGTAATCGAGCTGCGGCGCGAGCTGCCTGAGCGTCGCCTGAAACGCGCGGCTGGCGGCCAGATCGTGCTGCGCCAGCTGCCTCAGGCTGTCGAGCCCCGAGCTTTTGTCCGGCTCGGCGAACACCACGTCGAACCCCAGCGCGCCCACGTAATAATGGTCGAACAGCTGGTCGACCAGCGCGGTCATGGTGTCGCGGCTCCAGGGCCAGCGGCCCACGCTTTTGAGGCTGGCCTCGTCGATGTCGATGAGGGTGACGCGATCATCGACCCCGGCCATGGCCGTACGCTGCAGCCAGACGTCATACAACCAGGCCTCGGCACGCTGCATCGGAGCGATCGCAATGATTCCGCCCACATGCGCCGCAATCAGCAGGACCAGCAACGCAGACAGGCCTGCCTGCACCCATTTCGACGAGGTGCGATTCACCGAATGCGGTAGAAACGGTTGGCCAGTTCCTTGCCCTGCACGCCATCGAGGCGCCCATCCACGGCGTCACCCAGGGTGGCGAGGCGATCGGCCGGATGCGGATGCGTCTTGTACAGCAGGCTGGTGCGCTCGTCCTTGGCCGGCAACCCCGCCATGTCCTGCAGCACGGTGGGCAGTCCCCACGGCTCGTAGCCGGCGCGTGCCGCAAACACGAGCCCCACGCGATCGGCCTCGAATTCGGCATTCTTGTCGAGCCCGCGCGCCATGATTTCGGCGCCGTTGCCGATCAGGTTCTGCACCATTGGATCGCTGCCCTGCGCCTTGCTGCTGGCGACCTTCCCCAGTTCGCCGATGAGGCTGGATTGCTTGAGCACCTTGAGGTGATGCTTCTTGGTGACGTGGGCAATCTCATGTCCCAGCACGCCCGCCAATTCGGCTTCGTTGTCGAGCATGCGGTACAGGCCCTTGGTCACGAAAATGTAGCCGCCCGGCGCCGCAAAGGCGTTGATGGCTTCGCTATCGAGCACCCCGAAATGCCAGCTGACGTCCTTGCGCCCGCTCTGCAACGCGACCCAGTTGCCGACCAGATTGACATAGCGTTGCAGGCCATCGTCGCGTACCAGCGGCACGGCGCCCAGCAGGTTGCCCGAAATCTGCCTGCCGATGCGGTTTTCCTCTTCGATCGAATAATCGCCGAAGAGGGCGAACCCCAGCTGCCTGGCATCGATTTTCTGCTTGGCGGGCGGCGGGGCGGCTGCGGCCTGTGCCTCAGCGGGTTGCGTGCCGCTTGCAGGCGCCGACTGCGTTTTCTTGTCGCGGTTCAACTCCTTATCCAGGCGATCTTCGAGAAACTTGCCGAGGTCGAACCCGCTCGCGACCCCGCTGAAAGACGCCAGCGTAACGGCCAATAGCATCAGTTTGATTTTCATCAGTTGTTCTCCCACGGTGATGACGCCTGCTCGGATCTCGGTTCGGGCAAGTCCGGCACGCTGACCGCGACCAGGCCCGACTGGCTGGCAAAACCTTGCGCCTGCGCAGGGGTCGCCCGCCACGTATCGAGGCGAGCCAGTTCGTCGGCATTGAATTTGGCCTGCTTGAGCTCTTCGTCGTTGAGTCCGCGCAAACCCGCCACCGCCACCACGCGGCTGGGGTCGGAGCGGGTGGTGGCGGCCCCCACCACATCGCCGAGGCCCGCGCCGCCGGCGCCGCCGCTTCCCGAGCGCACCGACAACAGGCGGATCCAGCCGGTGGAGCGGCCCGAGCTGACACGCAGCCAGCCCCCCTGCCTCGACAGGATATCGACGCTGGCGCCCTTGGCGACAGTTGCCGCAACGGCGGCGCGCGAACTGGGCTGCGCGTAGAGCTTCTCGTTGCGCAACACCGTGCCGGGCGCGCCCCAGGCAGAGGCGGCCGTCACGCCCAGCAGCATCGCGGCGACCGGAATCAGGACTGTTTTCATCATGCTTTTCTCCTTCCAACATCAAAACTGTATGGCCTGCCACCCGATGGCGCAAGCACGCCCGCCCGCAAACACGCCCTCGATGGCGCAAGCGCTCCGGATAACGGTAAGATGACCCGATGAATTTCGTTGCGGCTTCCATCGAATCGCTCGGCGCCAAAGTGGCCAACTGGTTTACCGTCGGCTACGGCATGTTCGCCTTTCTGGCCAAGGCCCTGCTCGCGCTGCTCGACCGCAACACCTGGAACCGTGCCACCTTCGAGGTGGTGATCAAGCAGGTCTACTTCACCGCGGTCCAGATTCTGCCGGTTTTCCTCGGCTATGCGGTCGTCATATCGTGGCTCATCATCAGCATCATCCTGTCCACCGCACGCGATTTCGGCCTCACCGAGTTCGCCAGCGAAATGACGATCCGCGTGCTGGTGCTGGAACTGCTGCCCTTCCTGACCGCGCTCTTCATCGCGCTGCGCTCCGGCAGCGCGATCAACACCGAAATCGCGCTGATGCAGGTCAACAATGAATTGGATGCGCTGGCGCACTGCAAGGTTCCGCCGATGCAGTTCGAGTTCCTGCCGCGCCTGATCGGCGGGGTGATTTCGGCCACCATCCTGGCGGGGCTCGCCGGGCTGGTGGCCCTGCTGCTTGCCTATCTGTCCATTCACGGTATCAATATGGCAGGCTTTGAACCGTTTACCCGGACCATCGCAAAAATTTTCGACCTGCAGATCGTGGCCGGGCTGATTTTCAAGTGTGCGCTGTTCGGGCTGGCGGTTACCCTGATCCCGGTCACCGCCGGCCTCGAAACGCCGAAAAAACTGTTCATGGTCCCGGTCTCCGTGCTGCGCGGCATGATGCGGGTCTTCTTCGCCATTGTGGCGATCGAGGTGATGTCATTAGCGCTGAAGTACATCTAACCCTGTTCGACGACCGCGACGCCCTCATGGCGGCGGTCGGCGCGCTGCCCGACGATGTGGCGCGCGTCGCCCTCGACCTGCCGCTGCGCGCGAATCTGTCGGCACTCGACAATATCGCGCTGATCCCGCTTTACCAGCGCCATTACAGCGCTGCGGATTCTGCCCGGCAGGCGCAGTCTATGCTGGAACAACTGGGCCATGCCGACATTGCGCCGCTGCGCGACCCGGACATGACGCCGGCACAGCGTTTCGTGACCAAGCTGGCGCGTGCGCTCATGCTGCAGCGCGCACAACTGGTCATCGACCGCCCCGGCGCCATGCTTTACGATGTGCCCTACGCCCTGTTCATCCGGCACCTGGCAGCGCGGGCCGACCTGACGGGAACCTGGGAAATTTACGACTTCAGCTGGAATCGGGCACTTTACTCAGAATGAACAAACTGCATTTCAAGGTAGGTCTGTTTGCCGCCGCCTCGCTGCTGCTCGGCGCGGCATTCGTGGGCTATCTGCTGCACGCACGGGGCTTCTTCGAGGACACCTACCGCCTGCAGCTCGCCGCCTCCAGCGCCGACGGCGTGGCGCCCGGCGTACCGCTGGTTTTTTCCGGCATCGAGATCGGCACCGTCAGCTCGCTCGGACTGAACGAAAACGGCGGCATCATCATTCGCGCCAAGCTGCTGGCGCGCAACGCGAAATGGCTCAAGGAAAACAGCACCTTCACGCTCGACAAACCCCTCGTCGGCAGCGCCAAGATCCGCATCGACTCGCCCGATCTCGGCGCCCCTGCGCTGCCCGACAATTCCACCATGCTGCTGCTGACGTCCGACATCAGCAAGGAGCTTCCGGGGCTGGTCGAGCAGGTCAAGACCCTTCTGGGCAACCTCGAACACCTCACCCGCAAGGACGGCGAAATCAATGCCACGCTGGTCAACGTGGCGGCCGTGACCGGGCGCATGACCGGCGAATACGGCATGCTCGAAAGCGTGCTCGGCAGCCCGGAAAAAGCGCGTGCGGTGACCGATTCGCTCGACAAGACCCGCGCCCTCATCAGCAAGCTCGACGGCATGGCACTCAAGACCGACCGCTGGCTGTATGGCAGCGGCGGAATCGCCGACCAGGCCAACGGCTCCATGGCCCAGGTGCGCCTGATGCTGACGGACGCCCAGTCCAGCCTGAAAAAAGCGGATGCCCTGATGGCCAATGCCGTGGCGATATCGGCCGACGTCAAGGAAGGCACCCAGGACATCGCCAAGCTGCGCGCCGAGATCGACGATGCGGTGCGCAAGACCAACAGCCTGGTCAACGAGATCAACAAGATGTGGCCGTTTGCGCGCGACCCTGAGGTGAAGCTGCCATGAAAACCCTGCTCGCCTTCGCCGGCCTGATCCTGCTCGGCGCCTGCGGCAGCCTGCCGCCGCCCGACTGGAAGACCGATGCGGCCGATCTCATCGAACGCTACAAGAAACATGCCCTGCTCGGCGAAAACAGCCTCGCCGAACGCTATTTCCAGCAAGCGGTTGGCGCCACCGGAGGCGCCGGACGGGTAACGGATACCGCGCGCCTGTGGCTGGTGCGCTGCGCCACCCGCCGCGCCATGCTGATCGACGACGCCTGCACCGAATATGTCGAACTGGCCAGGCTCGAAGCGAATCCGGAAAACCAGGCGTATTACCAGTTCCTCACCCTGCGCTGGGACGCCCTCGACAGCGCCCTGCTGCCCGGCCAGCACCGGGATCTGGTCAAGGCCGCGCCCGCCGCCCGGCGCACGCTGCTGGCCAGACAGGACGACCCGCTGGCACGCCTGCTCGCCGCCAGCCTGCTGGTGATGCGGCAGGAGGCCGATGCCGCCACCCTGACGCTGGCCACCGAAACGGCTTCGTCCCAGGGCTGGCGGCAACCGCTGCTGACCTACCTGAAAGTGCAGGAAAAGCGGGCCGCCGAGCAGGGCGACACGGTCGCGCTGGCCCGCCTTGCCGGGCGCATCAAACTGGTCGAACAGAGCCTGGCGCCCGATACCCGCAAATAACCCGTCATCGAATTCTTCCGCGCCCAAGCGCGATCACCGGACGCGTCCGGCTACCCGATTCCATGACTTGCGCGCTTTCCCGCATTGACAACTCAATCCCGCATGTTTACCGTGCAGCGTCGGAGAGGTTTTCTTCGTCTGTCTACAAGCTGAAATCTAAATAACGAATTGGAGGAAGTTCACATGAAATACACGTCAATCGCACTGGCTGCCCTGGCAGCATTTGCAACCGCCGCCCACGCAGCACCTGCCATGATGTCCGCCGAATGGACCGCGCAGGCTTGCGATGCCTGGAACAAGGACGCCACCCTGACCGACGGCCTGGCCGACAAATGGATCAAGAACGACGGCGGCCGCGGCTACAAGATCATCCATCTGTATCGCACCGACTGCGGTGAAGAGACCCAGACCGAAATGAAGATCGTCGCCAAGGACGGCAAGGCCATGTGCGTCTATGGCGGTGCCGTGCAGAACACCAAGATGGAATATGCGTCCGACTACACGATGCACGCCACCACCAAGCGCTGGGAAGAAATGGGCGCCGGTGAGTACGGCCCGATGAAAGCCATGATGTTCGGCCGCCTCAAGTTCGCCGGCCCCAAAGTGGAAGCCATGACCGTGATGGGCCCGTTCGAGACCTTCCTGCTTCTGCCCGGAAAAATTCCGGGCGACAAGGCCTGCCCCGCCAAGTAAACCGGCAGGCATCGAGGCAACACCACGAAAAAGCCGGGGGATCCCCCTAGCCGTTACGTTAAACTGTTGATGGGTTAATTGAAGGCCGCGTCCCTATTGGGTCAGCGGCCTTTTTCATTGAAGGAGAAATTTTCTTCAATGAAATAACCGATATCTGCCAGCGGTGGCCACCATGGGGCGGCGCAAGCGATATGCCTATACTAGACCACACGCTTGCAATGTACGGCTGCTTGCCGTACGCTTTAGCAGATCCACTTAAAATGGAAGGAGGCTCTATCATGTTAGCCGCTGATGCAGAATCGCTGGATGACGAAGTGTCTGCCAAGAGCCCACGTGCTGCCAGGCTGGAAGCGCGAGTCACTAATGAGCAGAAAGCGCTATTGCAGCGCGCCGCCGCAATACTTGGCCGTTCCCTGAGCGATTTTCTTGTGTCAAGCGCGCAAGAAACAGCAACGCGGGTCATCCAGGAGCACGAAACCATTCGTCTTTCCAAGGCAGATCGAACTGCTTTTGTCACAGCCTTGCTCAAGCCCCCCGTGCCTTCGGCGCGCCTTGCTAAAGCGGCAAAGGCCTATCGCGAAAAGACGGGGCTGTGATTGCCTTCTCAGGATCAAGACTATCGCATTGAGGCGTTAGCAAAGACCCATATCCGTACGGAATTTACCTGCGGCAAGGAGGTTCTGGACCGGTACATCCACCACCAGGCCAGGCAGGACGCCGAAAAGTACGTTGCTGCGCCATTCGTCCTGGTGGCGCAGCCTTCAAAGAAAGTACTGGGCTACTATACGCTGTCATCTTCTGCCGTAGACCTGCACGATCTGCCTCCGAGCCTTGCCAAGAAACTGCCGCGCTACTCTCTTATGCCGGTCATCTTGTTAGGCCGTTTGGCCGTAGACCTTAGCCTGAAGGGCTGCGGCCAGGGCGAGTTTCTCTTGATGGATGCCCTGAATCGCAGTTGGCATGCCGCAGGGGAAATTGGCGCCATGGCCGTTTTAGTGGACGCCAAGGACGCTGAGGCTAAGGCCTTCTACGAACATTTTGGGTTTATCCCCTTGCAGTCGCGCCCCATGCGGCTTTTTCTCCCCATGAAAACTGTCGAACTGCTGTTCGCCGAAGCCAACTGAGCATCTAGGAAATCATCGAGCTTCCGGGGTAAAAAAGACCCGCAAAGCCTTTCGACTTGCGGGTCTTCAATTTGCCGCATCAAGGCAGCCGTTACCAACAGTTTAACGAACGGCTAGGGGATCCCCCGGCTTTATTGCGTCAGTCAGGTCTGCCCGGCTTAATGAACCGTTCCGCTTTGCGCGTCGAGCGGGCGCCCGTTGCGGATTTCCTCCGGGGTGGCGTCGCGAATATCCATCACGTTGATCAGGCACGTCACGCTCTGCCCGGCCAGCGAGGGGTTGCCGTCCAGCGTCAGCTTGCCGTCTTCGATGGCGGTGACGTAAAAGGCCTTGCTTTCTCCTGCCTCGTTCTCGAACATGACTTCCGCCCCGACGCGCCTGAATTGGGGCGGCACGTTGTCGAGATCGTCAGTGAACACCAGGCTCTCGTCGCGCAGGCCGTAGCCTTCTTCGGGCGACAGGGTGATCTCGACCCGCTCGCCCACCTTGCGGCCCGCCACCGCAGACTCGATCGCCGGCAGAATCCCGCTGTTGGCGCCCTGTACGTAGCCGACCGGAACGTCGTGCTGCTCGACGATCATGCCGCGCATGTCGAGAATCGAATAGGTAATGTAGACAAGCTTATTCTGTGTAACGGTGACCATGCTGTTTATCCATCTTTGTTCAAAAAACGCTGCGCCCACGCCTCGCCGGCACCCGCGCAATCCGCTTATGATACCTTCTAAGCCCGATCAAACCATCGTCCACCCATGACACCCCTCAAGCGACTGCCTGCCTGGAAGACCCTGGAACAGCATTTCAGGGACATGCGCACCTTCGACATGCGCACCGCGTTCCGCGAGGATGCCCATCGTTTCGAGCGCCTGTCGCTGCGATGCGGCAACCTGCTGCTCGACTACGCCAAGAATCGCGTCACCGCGCACACGATGCAGCATCTGATGCAGCTGGCGCGCGAATCCGGGCTGGAGGCGACGCGTGACCACATGTTTTCCGGCGAGCGCATCAACTTCACCGAGCAGCGCGCCGTGCTCCACACCGCACTGCGTGCCCCGGTGCGCCCGCCGCTGCTGGTGGAAGGCGTCGACGTCGAACGCGAAGTCGCCCGGGTGCTCAAGCGCATGCAGCGTTTCGTCGAATCGATCCACAACGGCAGCTGGCGCGGCCATACCGGCAAACCGATCCGCGACGTGGTGAACATCGGCATCGGCGGCTCCGACCTCGGCCCCGCCATGGTGTGCCACGCCCTCGATCACTACGCGGTGGAAAGCGTGCGGGTGCACTTCGTCTCCAACCTCGACCCCGCGCATCTGGCCGGCACGCTCGCGCAGCTCGATCCCGAAACCACGCTCTTCATCGTCGCCTCGAAAACCTTCACCACGCTGGAAACCCTGGCCAACGCCAACTCGGCCAAGGCCTGGCTGCTGGCCGCGCTGCGCGCACCGGCCGCGGTGGCCCGCCATTTCGTCGCGCTGTCGACCAACGCCGAAGCGGTCGAGGCCTTCGGCATCGATCCCGACAACATGTTCATCTTCTGGGACTGGGTCGGCGGCCGCTATTCGCTGTGGTCGGCGATCGGCCTGTCGATCGCGCTGCAGATCGGCTGGGGCAATTTCCAGGCGCTGCTGGCCGGCGCGCATGCGATGGACATCCATTTCAGGGAAACGCCGCTGGAAGCCAACATGCCGGTGATTCTCGGCATGCTCGGCATCTGGTACGCCAACTTCTGGGGCACCGACACCTACGGCGTGTTCCCCTACGACCAGCGCCTGCGCCTCCTGGTGCCGTTTTTGCAGCAACTCGACATGGAGTCGAACGGCAAGAACGTCAACCGCGACAACCGCCGGGTCAACTACAACACCGGTCCCATCGTCTGGGGCGCGCCCGGCACCAACGGCCAGCATGCCTTCTTCGAACTGGTGCACCAGGGCACGCGCCTGATCCCCACCGACTTCCTGGTGGCGGCGGTCAACCCCACGCCGCTGGCCGACCAGCACGAATGGCTGCTGGCCAACTGCCTGGCGCAGACCGAAGCCCTGCTGAAAGGCAAGTCGCGCGCGGTGATCGAGGCCGAACTGATCGCCCAGGGCATGAGCCGCGAAGAGGCGAAAGCGCTGGCGCCGCACAAGGTCTTCCCCGGCAACCGCCCCAGCAACACCCTGCTCTACCAGAAGCTCGACCCGCACACGCTGGGCATGCTGCTCGCGCTCTACGAACACAAGGTGTTCGTGCAGGGCGTGATCTGGCAGATCAACAGCTTCGACCAGTGGGGCGTCGAACTCGGCAAGCAGCTGGCGCCGCCGATCCGCGCCGCGCTCAGTTCGGTGCGCGTGATCGGCGAGCACGACGGCTCGACGCTGGGCCTCATCACCGACATCCGCCGGCGGCGCGGGCTCAGTACCTGACGCGCACCCGATAGGTCAGCGTTGTCCGCCCCTCGGCGGGCACCTTCACCTGCCACGCGGCGGTGCCGGACGCGGCCCTGGTATGCGGCTGCGATTCGGAAACCATCGTCCAGTCGCCCGGCATCGGCTCGCGCACGGTGACGGTCACCGCCTCCGCCTTGGCATTCTTCAGCACGATCTCGTAGGCCGATTCGTACACGGCGTCGGTGCGCCCGCTGCCGGCCAGTTTCTGGAACGCGGTCTGCTTTTTGTCGGCGGTCAAATCGAACGCTTCGCCCAGCTTCAGGCGCACCGTTTCGTTCTTCGGCGTGTGGTCGATGCGATCCTCGCCGACGAATTGCGCATTGCCCTGCCCGTCACGCTTGTAGACGCGGATCACACCCTTGGGCAGGGGCACGCCGAGGCCTTCGCCCCGGTTGTCGAATTCGACAAACACGCCGACCTTGATCTTCCGGCCGATTTCGCCGACCGGCCCCGAGTAATAGTGATTCGCGCCCTCGAGCAGGAATTCCTTCCTCACCGGCACCCGGCCCGCCGCCATCAGCGCCACCTGCTTGGTCTGGTTTTCCGCCAGCGTGGTGGGGCGCTGCAGGGTATAGAGGTGATATTCGAACAGCGACTCCTGCTGCATGTCGGCCGCGTCGGCCACCCTCTCCGCCATCGCCTTCATCGTGCGCGGCATCGGCTGCGCGTCGCGCACCCGGTTGAGGTCGCCCGCCACCAGCTGCAGTTTGGCATTCGGATAGCTCGCGCCGCTCTGGTTGGTCAGGGTGACCCAGCCATTCAGGTCGAGCCGGTCGTCATCGGCGTTCAGTTCGGCCACATAGTCGGCGCGCCACGCCAGCCCGCCGGTCAGGTAGGACAATTCGAGATTCTGCACGCCGGCGGCCGCATTCAGCAGCGAGATCACCAGCGTGGGCTTGTCGCGCAGCGTCTCGGGCACCCCCGCAAATACCAGCCGTCCCGGCACGCCGGTTTCGATGCGATCGGCGAACCCGAGCACCACGCCGCTGTTGGTCGAGAGCACGCGGGCCGTTTCGCGGGTTTCCACCCCGCTGGCCGGATTCATCCTGACCACGGTGACGTCGCGCCCGACATGTTTCTCGAGCAGGGCTTGCGGCGTCAGCAGGTCGAAGTCGAAATTCTGCTCCTGCAGGCGAAACCCGGCCGGGTTCAACACATTGCGCAGCTGTGCCGTCTCGGGACGCATCCGCGCCGAAACCTCGCGCCATGCCAGTCGATTGAAGCCCTGCCCCAGCGTGACCCGCCGTGCATCCTTGATCAGGGCCAGGTTGTCGTTGTAAATGGTGACCGCCACCCCGGTCTGGTCGGTGGCCGTGCTGACGATTTCATCGCGCGGCGCAGCCCAGCCGGCTTGCGCCGCCAGCATCAGCCCGGCAAGCAGCATGTTCAGTTGCTGTTGCTTCATATTCATTTCAAGCCTCCTGTGCGCATGACAACAGCATCAATCATGACCGAAAGGCACGAAAAAGGGTGCGCGGCGCTAGAATGGCACGACCATCCTGCAAACAAAAACATGACCTCAGACGACCCCATTCCATCGCGCATCATCGGCGGTGGCATCAATACCCGCGAATCCGAACAGCCCGTGGTCGTGACGCAGATGCTGGGCATCGACCGCAGCGACCCCATCCGCGAGGAAGCGCTGCGTGCGCGCTTCCTGTCGTTCGACCCGCTGTTCGACGCCGCCTCCGAACTGGTCGCCAATCAGCTGGTGCTGCGGGGACGCAGCGCGAACGGCGACGCCCCGCCGACACTGCGGCAAATGGAAGAGGACATGCTGCTGACCGGCCTGTATTCGCTGACCCAGGCCGGCCTCATGGGCGCGCTGCCCTTGCTGGTGCGAATCAGCGCCGGCGTCCTCTTCAGCGACATCCCGCAGCAACTCAATCATCGCCAGCTGATCTGGCGCGTGGATATCGACACCGAAGAACAGCTGGCACGCGCGCTTGCCCTGCAGGATGCCGGGCTGACCTTCTGCCCCACGCTCAGCCACGGCACCCCCCTGGTTTTGGACAGCGCCGCCGCCTGGCACTACCTGGCCTGCCAGGCCGACGCCCCGCCGCCGACCGTCGCGGCGCGCCTGATCGTCGAAGGCGTCAGACATGCCCACACCGAGGCGGCCTGGCCGCAGGACGCCTGGTTCCGGGGGCGCTTCTTTTCGGGCGACACCCAGCCGGCCGGCAACACCCGCGAACAGGCACGGCAGCTCGAACTGCTGGCCATCGCGCTGCGCCAGTCGCTCGACACCCTGGTCCCGTTTTTCCGGCTGAATCCGGACATGGCGCCACGCCTGCTCGCCATCGCCAATTCGCAGGCCGGCGGATTGAGCCGCCCCGCCGAATCGGCCGCCCATGCGATGATCGTGCTGGGGCCGCAGCGCGCCAGCCGCGTCGCGGCCCTGCTGGCGCTGACCGGCATTCATCCCACCGAGGCCACGCGCCACTATGCGGTGACCGCGCTCACGCGGGCGCTGTTCATGGGCAAACTCACCCGCCTGGGCGCCCAGGCCGAAAGCATCGAGACGGCTTTCGAAGTCGGCCTGCTGTCGACGGCGACCCATGCGCTTTCGCTGCCGCTGGACACCCTCGTTCGCAAGCTGGGACTGACCACCGCCAGCGCGCGTGCGCTGAGCGCGCAGCCCACCCCCGAAGGAACCCTGCTGAAACTCGCCCACGCCTGCGAATGCAACGACGCCGACACCCTGGCGGAGATTGCCCGCCGCCTGGAACTTCCGCTGCATCAGATTTCCGTGTCCTATCTGGATGCCCTGATCGCGGCTTCGACCCTCGACGCCGCCCTGCATTAAACCCGGCATCCTGGCGGCCGCGTCAAAAACCGGCGCCAGGCAGCGTAAAATGCCGGCTTTTGCCCGCCCGCCCGCTCCATGCGCCCTACCCTGGTTTTTGACATTGAAACCATCCCCGATCTCGCCGGGTTCGCCGCTGTCAACGGCATAGACGAAACGACGCTGCCGCAGAACGCGCTGGCCGACATGGCGCTGCTCACCCGCCGCCAGAAAACCGGCAGCGACTTCATGCCGCATCATCTGCACCGCATCGTCGCCATTTCCTGCGTGCTGCGCTGCGCCGACCCCAGCGGCGGCGACCAGCTCAAAGTGTGGTCGCTCGGCGAACCCGACAGCAGCGAGGCCGAACTGATCCGGCGCTTTTACGACGGCATCGAGCGCTACACCCCGCAACTCGTCTCCTGGAACGGCGGCGGCTTCGACCTGCCGGTGCTGCATTACCGCAGCCTGATCCACGGCGTGGCGGCCGCGCGCTACTGGGACTGGGGCGACGACGACAAGGAATTCAAGTGGAACAACTATCTGGGCCGCTATCACACCCGGCATCTGGATTTGATGGACGTGCTGGCGATGTTCCAGCCGCGCGCCAATGCGCCGCTCGACCAGATGGCCAAGCTGTGCGGCTTTCCCGGCAAACTGGGAATGGACGGATCGAAAGTGCTGGAGGCCTATCAGAACGGTGAAATCGGGGCCATCCGCAACTACTGCGAAACCGACGTCATGAACACCTGGCTGGTCTATCTGCGCTTCCAGAAAATGCGCGGCACCCTGTCCGATACCGCCTACGCCGCTGAAATCGAACTCGCACGCAGCACCGTGGCCCAACACGACGCGCCACACTGGCAGGAATTTCTGGCGGCCTGGGCATGAATCCGGTCGTCGACATTCTGTCCCTCGACCACGAGGGGCACGGCATCGCGCGCATCGACGGCAAGGTCACCTTCGTCGACGGTGCGCTGGCCGGCGA
>JBFHXL010000012.1:0-16479 GCA_041599035.1 Thiobacillus sp.
AGCCGTACGCGTGGTGTCGGACGCGATCCGCCGCTCACGCGCGGGCCTGTCCGATCCCAACCGGCCGCTCGGCTCCTTCCTGTTTCTCGGCCCCACCGGCGTCGGCAAGACCGAACTGTGCAAGACGCTGGCCGAATACCTGTTCGATTCGGCCGACCACATGATCCGCATCGACATGAGCGAATTCATGGAGAAGCATTCGGTGGCGCGCCTGATCGGCGCGCCGCCCGGCTACGTCGGCTATGAAGAAGGCGGCTACCTGACCGAAGCGGTACGCCGCAAGCCTTACTCCGTCATCCTGATGGACGAGGTGGAGAAGGCGCATCCGGACGTCTTCAACGTGCTGCTGCAGGTGCTGGACGACGGCCGCCTGACCGATGGCCAGGGGCGCACGGTGGACTTCCGCAACACCGTGATCGTGATGACCTCCAACCTCGGTTCACAGATGATCCAGCAGATGAGCGGCGACGATTATCAGGTGGTGAAGCTTGCCGTCCTGGGCGAAGTGAAGTCCTACTTCCGCCCCGAGTTCATCAACCGCATCGACGAGGTGGTTGTGTTCCACGCGCTGGACGAGAAGCACATTGCCAGCATCGCGCGCATCCAGTTGCAGGGTCTGGAAGCCCGGCTCGCGCAAATGGAGATGAAGCTGGAGATTTCCGATGCGGCGCTGGCCGAAATCGCCAAGGCCGGTTTCGATCCGCTGTACGGCGCGCGGCCGCTCAAGCGTGCGATCCAGAGCGAGCTGGAAAATGCGCTGGCGAAGGAGATCCTGTCAGGGCATTTCGCGCCCAAGGACGTCATTCGGGTGGATGCGCAAGATGGAGTATTCAGCTTCGATAGGGCGGCAGGACAGCCGGCCTGACGGGCGCTCCGGAATGAAAAGAGGGCGGAAATCCGCCCTCTTTTTGCTTCGCCGGCAGGCCGGCTCGCAGTTACGTCCGCATCAAGGCTGGGAACCTGTTTCGGGCTTTTCTTCCTTGTCCTCCTTGCGCGGCGCAACCGTACCCTGCTCGTCCGACAGAATGATTTCCACGCGCCGATTGAGTTGACGCCCTGCAACCGTGTCGTTGGACGCCACCGGAGACGACTCGCCATATCCGCGCGTCATGACCCGATCGCTGCTGATGCCCATGTCGCTCAGTGCCTTGTGCACGGACTCGGCACGCCGCTCGGACAGCGCCTGGTTGTATTCATCGGTGCCTCTGCTGTCCGTGTGGCCCTCGATCATGACCTTGCGTTGCGGATATTTTTTGAGGAAATCGGCCAGTTTGTTCACATTGTTGATGCCGCCAGCCGAAAGATCGGCCTTGTTGACGTTGAACAGCACGTCGCCCAGTGTGATCACCATGCCACGCTCGGTCTTCTTGGCCTGCAAGGCCTTGAGCTGCATTTCCTGTTCGGCGATGAGCGCCTGGTTGCGTTCGGCCTTGGCGCGGGCTTCGGCGAGGGCAGCGGCTCGCTGGTCGGCCGCCTGCTGCGCCATTTCCGCCTGCTTCCTGGCTTCCTCGATCTCGGCCATTCGTGCCGCGATGAGCGCCTGATCGCTTTCGGCCTTGGCACGGGCCTCGGCGAGGGCAGCCGCCTGCTGGTCGGCCGTCTGCTGCGCCATTTCCGTCTGCTTCCTGGCTTCCTCGATCTCGGCCATTCGTGCCGCGATGAGCGCCTGATCGCTTTCGGCCTTGGCACGGGCCTCGGCAAGGGCGGCCGCCTGCTGGTCGGATGCCTGCTGGGCGATCAGTGCCTGCTTCCTGGCCTCTTCGACTTCGGCCATTCTCGCGGCAATGAGTGCCTGATCACGCTTTGATTTGGCGCTGGCCTCGGCCAGTTCTGCGGCGCGCCGATCGGCGGTTTGCTGGGCGGCTTCGGCCCGCTTTCTGGCGGCGTCGGCCTCGGCCGTTCTGAGCTCCAGTCTCACCTCGTTGCGCCTGGCGCTGGCGTTGGCAATGTCGAGTTCGGCGGCTTTGCGCCGGGCTGTTTCCTGCGCGATGGCCACTTTCTGTTTGGCCAGATAGGCCAGCTGGTTGATGGTGGCCACATCCTCACGTCTGCTCGCTGCGGCATCCGCCATGTTCAGCGTATCGCCGGCTTCCTTCAATTCGAGCGGCGCCAGTTGCATGACCTGTGGCGTGTTGCGTGCGCTGTTGTAACTGCTGCGCGCCTCGTTGAGGGAATTGTTCTCGGGCGGGACAGTGGCACAGCCGGCAATCATCGCGGCCGCGATCAGGCTCAGTGAAAAGCGGGGGTTTTTTAGCATGATGGACTCCATTGATGATTATTTGGTGGTGCGTTCGATTTCATGGCGCAGTACGCGAATATCTTCCTGGACTGCAGCCGCTGCCTTCTGTGCCTTCATGGAGCGTGCCATCGCACCCGCCAGTTTGGCGTCGACCTCTGCCTGTTCCGCCAGTTGCCGCGCAAGATCGTAATTCTTGTCCGCCATGGCTTTTTCGGCAGCGTCCAGCTTGTCCATCGCGGACTTGAGCTGCGTCGGCGCATACTCGTTGCCGCCGGAACTCATGGCATTGCTTACCGCCGCCTTGGATACGGCTATCTGCGCGGTTGGCGCCTGATTGCTCACGCAACCCGCCATCAGGATGGATGCAGACACGACTGCGCCGATCCAAAGGACCGCGTGGTTTGACTTGAGGGGGTAAGTGGTTTCCATCATTTTTTTCATCCTTTGAAATAAAAACTGAATAAGGACACGCTGTTACTTGTATATAGCATCGATAAAAAAAAGCGGCGCAAGCATGCAAGGCCTTGCAATTGAAAGGCAGTGGAACAAGCGGGGGGCGGCGTGGAATGTCTGGGGAGGAGGGCCGGCCGAGGCCCGCCGCCCCGTCAGGCGCCGTTTTGCGCGAGCAGGGGCGCAAACAGCGCCGCGATACCCAGGAAAGAGAAGAAGCCCACGACGTCGGTTACGGTGGTCAGAATGATCGACGAGGCCGTTGCCGGGTCCTGACCCAGGCGACGCAGCAGCATGGGCACCAGTGCGCCGGCGAGGCCGGCGACCAGCATCGAAATGACCATGGCCAGCATGATGACAGCCACCAGCGCCAGCGAGCGGCTCCATGCATAGACCGCGAGGCCGGTGGTGGCCGCGACCGCGAGACCGTTGATGAGACCGGTCAGCGCTTCCTTGCCGACAATGGCGGGCCAGTGGCGCAGGCTGATTTCGCGCAGCACCAGCCCGCGCATGGTGATCGCCAGGGCTTGTGCGCCGGCGTTGCCGGACTGGCCGGCGACCACCGGCAGCAGCACGGCGAGGGCGGTGAACTGGGCGATGGTACTTTCGAACAGGCCGACCACGGCGGCGGCCAGGAAGGCGGTCAGCAGGTTGATCTGCAGCCAGGGCAGGCGTTTGCTTACGGCAAAAAGCGGCGACGACAGCGCCCGCTCGTCGGGGCTGGCACCCACCATGGTTTGCATGTCGACGCTGGTTTCCTCTTCCACCGCGGCCAACAATTCGGCCTGCCGGATCACGCCGATGAAGTGGCCGCTGATGTTGACTACCGGCAGGGTGCTGATGGGCTGTTTCATCAGGGTGTCGACCACCTCTTCGCGTGGGTCGATGTCACGCACATACACGGTGACGCCGCGCGTGATGTCGGCGAGCGGCGCGTCGCGCGCAGCCAGCGTCAGGTCCTGCACTTCCACGCAGCCGGCAAGCCGGCCTTCGTCATCGATCACAAACAGTTCGCGCAAGCCGCTGCGACGGATATGGCGCAGGCGCTCGACCGCCTCGGCCACGGTCATGCCGGTGCGCAGCGGGCTGACGCGCGGGTCCATCATGCGGCCGGCGCAGTCGGATGGATAGGCAAGCAGGTCGCGTAGTTCGTGCGCCACTTCGGCGCTCAGGCGCTGCAGCCAGGCCTCGCGTTGCGGGGGGTCGAGTTGCGTCAGGACGGCAACGCTGGTGAGCGGGTCGGCCTCGGCCAGCAGATGCTGCGCCTGCGCCCCGGGCAGCTGCTGCAGCACCTCCAGCGCGACATCGGATGCCAGCGCTTGCCAGGCGCGCAGGGCTGCATGCGGCGGCTGGATGGCGATGAGCGCGGCGGCATCGGCACTGGGCATGGCCTCGAACAGGCGGGCGGCCTCGTGCGGGTAGTCGAGCAGGAAGCGGCGTGTGAGTTCCGCTTCGGCGGGTTCGAGTTGCGGCAGGGCGAGCGTTTCAGCGCTCATCATGATGGTCCGTGTCTGACCCGGCAAGGGCAGGCACTTTCGGCAGCAGCGCCAGCCCGCCTTCGAGCAGTCCCGACAGGGCCTGCCAATAGCTGCGCGCCAGCAGCACAGGCAGCGTGCCCTCGCTGCTCATGGCAGCGGACACAGGCGCCGTGCGACGCAGCGCGCGGGTGAGTGCGTCATGCGTCAGCACCCCGATCAGGCGCCCGTCGGGTTCGACCACCGGTAGCACGGAATGGCTTTCCCAGCCCGGATGTGCCGGCGTCGCAGGCAGGGGGGCATGCGCGGTCAACACATGGCCGGGGGGCTGCATCAGCATCGCCAGCGTGGCGCCGTCCTGGGCCTGCAGCAGGGCGCCCAGACTGACCATTCCGACCAGCCGCCGCTCGCTGTCGACAACACATACCAGCGGATGCGCGGGGGTTTGCCGCAGGTGTTCGAGGGCGTGGGGAACATGGGTGTCGGCCGGCAGCATGACGACGTCGGGGTCGGCCCAGGCGCCGAGGGTGTCTTCGGCGTAGTCCAGCAGAAGTGCCGAGGTGAGCGCGGTGGCAGTGGGCAGGCCGGCGATCAGCAGTCGCCGCCGCGCTTCGGGGAGGTGGCGCAGCAGCGCCACCGTGGGCTGGGTGCCCAACGGCGCCAGCAGTTCAAGCGCACGCGCATCGGCGAGCGCGGCGATGCAGTGTGCCGCCCGGTGGGGCAGCATGGCCGCCAGCACTGCGGCGCCCAGCCGCGCAGGCGTCTGCCCAAACAGCGCTGCGGCGTCGGCGGGCGGCAACGATTCGAGTACCTGCGCTGCCTGAGTCGGGTGGCTGCGCATGAAAGCGAGGCTTAGCGTATGGTCGCGATCCTTGGCCATGGGATGACGGCTCAATGATTGGCGTGACGCGTGACGAGCACGATGGCTTCATCGTGGTAAACCCGCCCCGGCAACATGATGCGGCCCGCATCGGTTTCGAGCACCAGCGAGGTGGCGGTGATGTCGACGATGTGTCCCTCGTGCCCGGCCACGCGCACATGCTGGCCCAGACGCAAGGTTTGGCGCAGGTAATGCGCGCCGACCAGGTTGGCGACGTAGCTGCGCGCGCCCAGGCTCACGGCAATGGTGACGCCGCCAATCAGCGAGGCCACCAGCACCGCGGCAAAAATCGCGATCCAGGTCACCTTGAGGCCGATCTGGTCGGCGCCGACCAGCAGGGCCATCAACAGCGTTGCGACTTGCGCCATGCGTGCCAGCGCATCGCGCTGTGGCGCGGCCAGGCCGGTCGCCGTGGCTTTGATGAGTTCGGCCACAAAGCCCGACAGCAGGTATCCCGCCACCACAATCAGCAGGCCGGCTGCCAGGGTCGGCAGATAATCGACCAGCTGCTTCAGCCAGTCGGTAAAGGTTTGCAGCCCCAGCGTTTGCGTGGCGGCGGTGACGAACAGCAGCAACACCATCCAGTAGACGATGGTGCCGAGCACCGAGGCCGAATGGCCGATGCGCCAGCGCGCCTGGCCGGTGCTGCGTGCGATCAGCGAGTCGAGCAGCACCGCGCCGCGCCGGGTCGCCAGCCGCAGCAGCCGTGCGAGCACCCAGCCAACCAGCAGCAGCGCCAGCGCGCCCAGCAGGTGCGGCAGATGCGCCAGCAGCAGCTCCAGGGTGGCGCGTGTGGCCTGGTCGAGTGCTTCCGTCAAGTTACCCATATATTCATCTTACTCCAGGCTTTTCATGGCATGGCAGCGGGCGGCCGCGCGTGTGTGCGGGTTCTGCTTGCACTTGATGCGCGGCCGACCGCGCCGGCTGTTGCCGTAAACAGCTTGTTTTGCTGGAAACCTGTGCACCTCCTAGAATGAGCTGTTGATGGTTTTTGTGGATTGCCTTGTTCGCCCCCTTTTTTAACGTTTTGCTGATGCTCGCCGCGCTGTGCGCGACGCAGGCGCACGCGCTGATGGTGGAGGTGAAGGTGCCCGACGCGCTCAAGCCCATGCTGATGCAGCATCTCGAGACGGCACGGGCGGCGCGGCTGGGCGAGAAGCTGGACGCGGAGGAAATGGCACGGCTGCAGCGGCAGAGCGAGTTGACAGCGCGCGACCTGCTGGCCACCGAGGGTTATTTCTCGCCGCAGGTGGAAAGCGCGGTGGAGTGGATGGGGGACGACTGGCGCGTGGAGTACCGGATCGATCCCGGCGTGCGGACCCAGGTGCGCCATGTGGCGCTGGAATTCGACGGCGCATTGAAGACGCGCGCCGGTGCCGACAGGCTGCGAAAACGTATCGTGAGCAGTTTTTCGCTCAAAGAGGGCATGCCGTTTCGCCAGGCCGACTGGGATGCGGCCAAGCAAGCGGTGCTGCGTCCCTTGCTGACAGATACCTATCCGACGGCGCGCGTTGCGGCGAGCGCGGCACGCATCGACCCGGCCACGCACTCAGCGGACCTGACCCTGACGCTCGACAGTGGACCGGCCTTTTTATATGGCGTGCCCGTGATCAGCGGTTCGCAGCGCTATCCCGAGTCGATCGCGCGCAATCTCAACCCGCTGAAGCCGGGCCAGCCTTATCGCCAGCAGGATTTGCTGGATTACCAGGCGGCACTCGAGACGAGCGGCTATTTTATGCAGGCCATGGTGCGCATCGAGCCCGACCCCGCGCAGGCGGCGGCGGTGCCGATCCAGGTCGAACTGGTGGAGCGCCCGGAAAAACGGTTTAGCGTGGGGGTGGGCGTCAGTACCGATACCGGCGCGCGGGTGCAGGCGTCGTGGCTGCATCGGGATATTCTGGATCGCGGCTTGCGCCTGAAACTGGATGCGCGCCTGGAAACCAGCAGCCAGACCGGGGCGGCAGAACTGGCCTGGCCGCGCACGTCCGGAGGCTACGAAAACAGTCTCGGTCTGCAACTCAAGCAGGAAGACATCGAGGGGCAGGATACGCGTTCGACCCTGTTGGTGGCCAAGCGCAGCCGCACGCGCGGGCAGATCGAGACAACGCTGTCGCTGCAATACCAGACGGAAGAACAGCGCATCGCCGACGTGCTCAATGCGAGCAACCGGGCGCTGACTGCCAACTACGCCTGGACCAAGCGTACGGTCGGACGCGCGTTTTACCCGCGCCGCGGGTATGTGCTCACGCTGCAGGGCGGCGGCGCGGCCGAAGCCTTGCTGTCGGACACCAATTTCGTCCGCCTGTATGGCCGCCACACCCAGTATTTCCGTGCCGGCGAAAACGGGCGGCTGATTCTGCGCGGCGAATTCGGCAGCGTGCTGGCCGACAGCCGCGACGGCATTCCCACCGATTTTCTGTTCCGCGCCGGCGGCGACAACTCGGTGCGCGGCTATGCCTACCAGAGCATTGGGCAGGCGATTTCCGGCGGCGTCGAGTCAGTGCGCTACCTCGCCACCGGCAGCGCCGAATACAACTATTTCTTTACCCCAGACTGGGGCGGGGCACTGTTCGTCGATGCCGGCGATGCAGCCGACAGCCTGGGCGGCCTGTCGCCGGCGTATGGGTACGGAGTGGGCGCGCGCTACCGTTCGCCGGTGGGGCCGGTCAACCTCGACCTCGCCTACGGTGAAGAAACAGAAGAATTCCGCCTGCATTTTTCGCTTGGAGTGTCGTTTTGAAGCGCGTTGCCTGGGGCGCGGTCGCACTGCTGGCAGGCATCGCCGTATTGCTTGCGGCGACGCTGTGGCTGGCGCATACCTCAGCCGGTTTTCGCTGGCTGGCCGGGACGGCGGCAGGTCTGAGCCGTGGCCAGGTGGTGCTCGATGGCGTGGAAGGGCATCTGGGTGTGCCTGTCCGCATCCAGTCGATCGTGTTCACGACCGACACGCAGCGCGTGACGCTGCAGCGCGTGCACCTGCAATGGCAGCCGCGTGCACTGCTGCAGCGGCGACTTGAAATCGATCTGCTGGCCGCGCAGAACGTGCAGGTGGCGATCCTGAAAAAGGACCCGACCCCGCCGCAGCTTCCTGCCACCCTGCGTCTGCCGGTGACGGTGCGGGTGGGCGCGTGGGATGTGGCACAGCTGGATGTGGTCGACGCCGGGCAGACGCTCAGCTTCAGCAAACTGCATGGCAGCCTCGCCGACAGGGGCGACCGTTATCGGTTGTCCCGGATGGCGGCGACCACGCCGTGGATGGACGTGGGCGGACAACTCGAACTCGGCAAGGATGCGCCGTTTGCGTTGCAGGGGCGCCTGGATGCTGTACGCAGCGCCCCCCTTCCGGTCAATGCCGCGCTCGCGGTCCGCGGACGGCTGGAGGCCATCGTCTTCGAACTCGGTGCCCGGGCTGAAAACATGAGCCTCATGGCCACAGGCGAAGTCGCACCGTTTGCGCGCGTGCGCCTGCCCCGTCTGGTGGTGGCGGGGCAGGGTATCGACCCGCGCCTGTTCGCGGCCGATGCGCCGCAGGCCGATCTGGCGTTTTCCGGCGTGTTTGAAGGTCAGCCGGGCGAGCGCCTGCTCGGCACGTTCAGCCTCAGCAATCAACTGGCCGGCCGGTTCGACCAGCAACGCCTGCCGCTCGTCAACCTGACCGGTGCCGTGGTGGGCGACAGCATGAGTGCCGATTTCAGCGCACTGGAGATCGACCTCGGGGCGGGCGGACGGTTTTCCGGCGACGGTCAATGGCGTGACGGAGCGCTTGCGGTCAATCTGCGCAGCCCGGATCTGAATCTGGCCGGCATTCATCACACCCTGAATACCACCCGCATCCGGACCGCCCTGAAGCTGGAAGGCGACGCGACGCGCCAGACGCTGGTCGCCGACGTGGTCGAAACCTGGGGGCAGGGCAGCTTTACCCTGAGCCTGGCGGATTCGGTTTTGCGTTTGCAGGATGCGGCATTCATCGGCCAGCACGGGCGGCTGACCGCCAGTGGCAGCCTGCAGCTCGATTCCCGTCGTGCCTTTACGGCGACGTTCGATGCCAGCCAGATCAACCCCGCGCGCTTCGGAAAATACCCGCAAGGCCGGCTTAACGCGCGCGGCAAGGCGAGCGGCATGCTGCTGCCGGAACTCAGCGTGCAGGCGCAATTCACCCTGCCGCCGGGGACGCTCGAAGGGCGCCCGGTTAAAGGCCAGGGGCAATTCAACTATGCAGACCGCCATCTGAGCGCAACCGACATCGAGCTTGACCTCGCCGGCAACCGCGCCCGCTTCAAGGGTGCATTCGGGCGTGCCGGCGACCGCATGGTCTGGGACGTCAACGCACCCGCGTTGGCGCGACTCAATCTGGGCCTGGCCGGGCGGCTGACGAGCAGCGGAAGCGTCAGCGGTGAACCGCGGCAACCGCAAATCGACATGCAGCTCGACGCCAGCGGCCTGCGCGTGCCGGGCGACATCGCAGCCGATGCGTTGAGCCTGCAACTCAAGCTGCAGGCGGCGGCAACCGGCGCATTCAACGGCCAGCTGGATGCGCGCGGAATCCAGCTGGCGGGCCAGCGCATCAGCTCTGCGCGCGCCAGCATTGAAGGTCGCCGCAATGCGCACACCCTGGCGCTCGACGCGCGTCTGCCCGACTGGCGCGTGGTGGCTTCGCTGGCCGGCGGGCTGGATGCGGACCTGCTCTGGCGGGGCCAGTTGAATCGGACCGATGTGCAGGGCAAGTGGCCGATGGCCTTGAGTGCGCCCGCCGGACTGACGCTGAGTCGCGACCGGCAGCAACTCAGCAACCTGAGCCTGACCCTGGCCGGCGGGAAGATCCGTGATCTGGAATTCAATCGCCAGGGCACCCAGATGAGCACGCGTGGCAGCCTCGAAAATCTGCCGCTGGCGCCCCTGCTCGGTCTGCTGGAACAGGCGCCGCCGCTGACGACCGACCTGCGCGTGGAGGGCGACTGGAACCTGCGTCTGGGCGATACGCTCGACGGCACGGCACGCCTTGTGCGCCAGAGCGGTGACGTGCATCTGACCGACCCGGCCGTGAGTCTGGGGGTGACGGTGCTCAGGCTGAATCTTCAGGCAGACGCCGGCCGTGTCGGCATTCGTCTCGATGCCGATACCCGCGAGGCCGGGTCGGTGCGCGCCGAAGGCAGCGCCCAGCTGGAACGTGCCGGCGCCGGACTCATTCTGCCGCGCACCGCGCCGCTGGCGTGGGCGGCTACGCTTGACGTGCCCGACCTGCGCCTGATCAAACCGTTTCTGCCGGTGGGCATCCGACTCAATGCCCGCCTGGCCGCGCAGCTTGCCGGCAGCGGCAGCCTGGCGGCACCGCGCATCGACGGCCAGATCGATGCCAGCCAGATTCGCTTCAGCATGCCGGAAGAAGGCGTGGCGATCACCGATGGCACCCTGAAATTGCGGCTGGCCGATGACCGGGTGCGGGTGGAGCAGGGCGAGCTGAAAGGCCAGAATGGCCGCATCGTGGTGAGTGGCGAGGCGCAGCTGAAGAACCCGCAGGCGGGCCTGACGCTGCGGTTCGAGCAATTTGCCGCAACCAACCGCAGCGACCGCCGCGTGACTGTTTCGGGCGAGACCCGGCTCAAGCTCGATCCCAAGCGTCTTGAACTGACCGGCGAACTGACGGCCGACCGTGCCCGGCTGGAAATGCCCGAAGCGACGAAGCCCGAACTGTCGTCGGATGTGGTGGTGGTCGGCCAGGCGCCACGCGAAAAACCGGTAAGCCAGCGTTTCCCGCTGGCGCTCGATCTCAAGCTCAAACTGGGTGACGATTTCCTGTTCAAGGGCGCCGGGCTCGACGCCAGGCTGGGCGGCCAGTTGCGCGTGTTCACCGCCAACCAGGCCCTGCGGGGCGAGGGCACGATCCAGGTGGAAAAAGGGCGCTATGCGGCCTATGCGCAGACGCTGGACATCGAGCGCGGCGTACTGCGTTTTATCGGCCCGATCGACAACCCGGGGCTCGACGTGCTGGCCGTGCGTAAAACCTCCACGGTCAAGGCTGGGGTGCAGGTCGGCGGCACGATGCAGCGCCCGGTGGTGACGCTGTATTCGGACCCGCCCATGCCCGATACCGAAAAGCTCGCCTGGCTGGTGCTGGGGCATGGCCTGGAAGGCGCTGGCCAGCAGGAGTTCGTGCTGATGCAGGTGGCGGCGGCCGCATTGTTAAGCCAGAGCGAGTCGGTGAATTTCCAGTCGAAGCTGGCCGACACGCTGGGCATCGACAGTTTCGACGTGCGCGGCGGCGAGGGCGAAGACCTCACCAGCGCCGTGGTCAGCGTTGGCAAGCGGCTGTCCTCGCGCGCCACGTTGAGCTATGAACAAAGCCTGGACGGGCTGAATCAGGTGGTGAAGGTGCTGTATCAGCTGACGCCGCAGATCCGTCTGGAAACGCAGACCGGGCAGCAGAGCAGTTTCGATGTGTTCTACAGCCGGGAATACGACTGAGCCATTCAGGTCACGATGGTAGAATCGGGCGCATGTTCGATGTTCGCACCGCTGCCATGAATTCCCTGTTCCGATTATGTGCCCTTTCGGTGGGCCGCAGATGATGCGCATCCTGCTCTCCAACGACGATGGCTACTTCGCCCCGGGCCTGGCCGCATTGGCGAATGCGCTCGCCCCGCTCGCCGACATCACCGTGGTGGCACCCGAACGTGACCGCAGCGGCGCCTCCAATTCGCTGACCCTCGACCGCCCGCTGATGCTGCGCGAGGCCCCGAGCGGCTTTCATTACGTCAACGGCACGCCGACCGACTGCGTGCATCTGGCCGTGACCGGCATGCTGGATCACCTGCCCGACATGGTGATTTCCGGCATCAATCACGGCGCCAACATGGGCGACGACACGATTTATTCTGGCACCGTCGCCGCCGCCACTGAAGGGTATCTGCTGGGGATTCCGTCGATTGCCGTCTCGCTCGCCAACCACGATACCCGCAACTTCGATACTGCCGCGCGCGTGGTGCTTGAACTGGTGCAGCGCATCCAGGCGCAGCCGCCGACCGAGCCGATGCTGCTCAATGTCAACGTGCCGGATTGCGCCTGGGACGACTTGAAAGGCCAGCGCGTGACCCGGCTGGGCCGGCGTCACAAGGCTGAATCGGTGGTGAAAACCGTCAACCCGCGCGGCCAGACCGTGTACTGGGTGGGTGCTGCCGGTGCTGCGCAGGATGCGGGCGAAGGCACCGATTTTCATGCCGTTGCCAACGGCTTGGTTTCGATCACCCCGCTGCAAATGGATCTGACCCTTTTCAGCCAGATGGACAGTGTGAGCGCATGGCTGAAACCCTGAACCCGCGCGCCGGCATCGGCATGACCTCGGCCCGCACGCGCGGCCGCATGGTCGAACGCCTGCGCGAACAAGGCATCAGGGATGAGATCGTGCTGGCGGCCATGGGCAGCGTGCCGCGTCATTTGTTCGTTGACCAGGCCCTGGAATCGCGCGCCTACGAAGATACCGCGCTGCCGATCGGATTCGGACAGACCATTTCCAGCCCTTATATCGTCGCGCGCATGGCTGAACTGGCGCGCCACGGCGAGAACGGCCAGGGCCACGCGCTCGGCCGCGTGCTGGAAGTCGGGCTGGGGTGCGGCTATCAGGCTGCGGTGCTGGGCAAACTGGCGCGCGAGGTGGTGTCGATGGAACGCATTGCCGCCCTGGTCGGCAAAGCCCGGCCACGCCTGCGCGAGCTGCGGATCAATAACGTCAAGCCCAAGCACGGCGACGGCATGACCGGCGCCAGGGATTTTGCGCCGTTCGACGCGATCGTGCTTGCGGCCGCCTTTTCCGAGGTGCCATCCGAACTGTTGCCGCAACTGGCCGACGGCGGGCGCCTGGTCATGCCGCTCGGCAACAGCACGCAGACGCTGTGCGTCATCGAGCGCCAGGGGGATGCGTTTACCGAGTCGCTGCTGGAAGGGGTGAAGTTCGTGCCCCTGCTGCCCGGGGTGGCGTGATGAAGGCGGCTGTAGCGGGGGGCATGCGCCAAACGACAGCGGCAAGGTACATGCGGGGCGCCTGCGTGGGCGTGGCGCTGCTGGGGCTGGCAGGCTGCACCGCGCCCGGCCCTGCGCCGGTGATCGATCGGGCCACGACGCGTGCCGCGAGCAGGCCCGTCACACCGCAAATCGCACCCTCCACCAATGGCCTGCATACGGTGCAGCGCGGCGACACGCTGTATGCCATCGCCTTTGCCAATGGCCTCGATTACCGCGAGATTGCCATCTGGAACCGGCTTGAATCGCCGGACCGCATTCTGGTCGGCCAGCAGTTGCGCTTGAGCGCGCCGCCGGGCGCGGTCGAGATCATCCCGCTTGACGACGAGCGCGCGCCGAGTGCGCGTGCGCTGGCCGAACCGCCCGTGCTAAGCGAGCCGCAAGCGGTGCTGATGGATTATTCCGATGCCAACTGGGCGCAGGTATCGAATCCGCGCCCGCTGGCGGTCGTTGAACCTGCTGCGGTCAAACCTGCGCCCGTCGTCGTTCCTCCCGCAGCAGCGACAGCGTCTGCAGGCGCGGCGGCCGACAGCTGGCTGTGGCCGGTGGACGGCACGCTGGCCGGGCGTTTCGGCGCGGCCGGCGGCAAGGGCATCGACATCGTCGGAACGCGCAACGCACCCGTGAAAGCCGTGGCTCCCGGCAAGGTGGTCTACAGTGGAAGTGGTTTGCGAGGGTATGGACGGTTGCTGATCGTCAAGCATCAGAGCGAGTTTCTTTCGGCTTATGCGCACAATGAAACGATCCTGGTGAAGGAAGGCGACATGGTGACCGCCGGGCAACGGATAGCCCTGATGGGCGACAGCGATGCCGATCGGGTCAAACTTCATTTCGAAATCCGTCGCTATGGCAAACCGCTCGATCCCCTGAACTATTTGCCGGAGCGCTCATGAATGGAAAGTCCAGTGACGAATCGGATGACCTGACGCCTGATGACACGGACGCGGAGCAGCCGGCCGTTGCGGATACCAGCGAGGAGTTGGCATCGGCCATACTTGACGAACCGCAGGTCGATGTCACCCAGCTGTATCTCAACGAAATCGGCAAGGCGCCGCTGTTGACCGCAGAAGAGGAAGTTGCGCTGGCGCGGCTCATCGTGCAGGGCGACTTTGTGGCGCGCCAGACCATGATCGAGCGCAACCTGCGTCTGGTGGTCAACATCGCCAAGCATTACGCCAATCGCGGACTGACCCTGCTCGACCTGGTGGAAGAGGGCAATCTTGGCCTCATCCACGCACTGGAAAAATTCGACCCCGAGCGCGGCTTCCGCTTTTCCACCTATGCCACCTGGTGGATCCGGCAGAACATCGAGCGCGCGATCATGAACCAGTCGCGCACCATTCGCCTGCCGGTGCATATCATCAAGGAACTCAATATCTACCTGCGCGCCAAGCGCCATCTGGAAACGCACGGGGTGACCGATGCCAGTTCGGACGACATCGCCGCGCTGACCGGGCATTCAGTCGAGGACGTGCGCCGCATCATGCAGCTGAACGAGCGGGTGGCATCGCTCGATGCGCCACTCGATATCGATCCCACGCTGTCGCTGGGCGAGGCGATTTCAGACGACAAGGCCCATCTGCCGGACGCCATGCTGCAGCTCGAAGAAATCGGGCATTACGTCCACGAATGGCTGGCCCAGCTCAATAGCAAGCAGCGCTGGGTCATCGAACGCCGTTTTGGCCTCAACAATTGCGAAGCCTGCACGCTGGAAGACCTGGCGCAGGAACTGCAGGTGACGCGCGAACGCGTGCGGCAGATCCAGATGGAGTCCCTGCGCATCCTGCGGCAGCTGCTGCGACGGCGCGGTGTATCCAAGGATGAGCTGTTCTGACGTCATGCCGCAGCCCGCACTGATCGACTGGCCATGCATCGACACCGTCTTTCTCGACATGGACGGCACGTTGCTCGACCTCCATTTCGACAACCATTTCTGGCTCGAACACATGCCGCACCGCTATGCCGAATATCATGGCCTTGCGCCAGAGACGGCGCGTGCGCATCTTACCGCCCATTACGAACGCCATAGCGGCACGCTCAACTGGTATTGCGTCGATTTCTGGAGCAGCGAACTCGCGCTCGACATCGTGCAGTTGAAGGAAGAGGTTGCACACCTGATTGCCGTGCGACCGGACGTGCCGGATTTTTTACAGGCGATGCGCGCATCGGGGCGACGCGTGGTGATGGTGACCAACGCACATCCCAAGAGCCTTGACCTGAAGATGCGCGAAACCCGAATCGATGCCTATTTCGATGCCCTGATTTCATCGCATCAAGTGGGCTTGCCGAAGGAGCATCCGGATTTCTGGCAGGGTCTGCAGGGGATCGAGCCGTTTGATCGGCAACGCACACTGTTTGTGGATGATAGTCTGCCGGTGCTGAAGAGCGCGCAGGCCTATGGGATCGCGCACCTGCTGGCGGTGTGCAACCCGGATTCGAGGCAGCCGCATAAGGATTGCGGGGAATTTCTGGGGATTACGAGTTTTGGGCAGGTGATGCCGGAGGTGTCGACAAGTTAAGGCTAGTTGGCCGGGGGTAGCCCTAAAGGATTCCGATCCACTACGCGCTAAAACGCGTGTGGAGTCGTATACCCGGCGGCTAGTTACTTTCTTTTGTCTCGCCAAAAGAAAGTAACCCAAGAAAAGGCGACCCCGCTCATCCCCGAATTCCCGAAAACCGAACCTGCCAAGTGGGCGGCAAAGAACTCGTTCCGCTTTTGCTGGGTTGTTTTAATTTTGTGAGCGGAACTCAGACACCTTTGCCGCTGATCCACCCGGCAGGCTCGTTTTTCGGCGGGGCCGAGAGGGGGGAAACATCAACACCAGGCCGGTAGTGACCGGACGATTTTCGAGACTGCTCGGTTCCGCAATGACTACATTGCTTGTTCGCTGGGTGGGTCGATCAGTAGCGCCGCTCCCACATTCCGCCCTTCGGAGACCAGATAGTTGTAGGTGCGGCACAAGGCCCCGATATCCATCACCTCGAGGCCAATCTGTGCCTCCGCCAGCGCGCGTGTCAGCGCAGGATGCGGAAAGCGCAGCCGGGTACCGGTTCCCAGCAGCACGATGTCGAGGTCGTGGCGGGCGATCCACTCGAAATGCTCGGCGGTGAGCGTGTCAAACCCCAGCCCCGCCCAGGGGGCGACTTCGATGCCTTGTGGCGACAGCAGCAGGCTTGATTCGTGGCGCTGGCCGCTGATGAGGACATGGTCGTCGCCGTAGCCGGTGAACAGGCGCTGGCCGGGATCGCTGTTGAGGTGCAGTTTCATGGGCAAACCTTAGCAGATTCAGTTGGGGTCGTGAGCGCCAGAATGGGTGCAGGTCGCCCGGTTTCGTTTGCCCGGGCCCCGCGCCTCCGGTAAAATCGCCCGTTTTCCAAGGCTTTGTTTTGCTTTGGTTTTGTGCAGGTTGACCAGGAAGAAC
>JBFHXL010000013.1:0-16080 GCA_041599035.1 Thiobacillus sp.
ACCCGGTTGCGGCTGTTTTGCGGGTCGGTGCGGGAAAAGACCAGCAGGTTGGGATTGTCCACCGTCAGCAATTGGCGGTTGTCGATATCAAAGAATGCAGTGGTTTCCTTGCGCAGCGCGATGAGTTTCTTCAGCGCGCAGAATATCCGGTGCTCCACCGTTCCGCTTTGATGGCGTTTCTTTGCCTTGTCCCAGTCGAAGTGCGAGCGATGCATCCAGCGGTTGTCGTCGCGCTTGGATGGGTCGTTGAGATAATCCTGGTTGTTGAGCATGCCGACTGCATCGCCATAGTAGAGCAGGGGGATCCCGCCAAACGAGAGGATCATGCTGTGCAACAGCAGGATGGTTTTGACCGCCGCATCGATGGCTTCTTCGTTCTGGTTTTCAAGTGCAGCCTCCAGTCCGACCAGCGAAGCAAGCGAACCGGAAATGCGGGCATCGCCGGTCTTGGGGTTCTCGCCAAACGGCAGGCCTCTGGCAGGCGAACCGGGAAATCCGCCGGTAAAGTAATCGATCAGGAAACGGCGGTGCTGCACCGGGTCATAGCCGGCCATGCGCGCATCGTTGTCGTCGAAGCCGAGGCCGATATCGTCATGGCAGCGCACATAGTTGAGCCAGGTTGCCCGTTCCAGTTTGCTCGGAAGGCTTTTCAGCCCGCGGTTGAGCAGGGACGCATTCTTCGTCGCCACCCCGTCCCACAGCAGGGCCATGAAGGAGGCGTTGTAGGCAATCTCGCATTCCTTGGAATTAATCGCGTCCTCGCCAAAGTACTTGGCGATCTCGGCGGGCGCGACGATGGCCTCGGCGATGAAGAGCACGCCCGGCGCGGTGACCTGGCAGCAATCCTTCATCAACTGCAGCAGCAGGTGCGCCTCGCGCTCGTTCTGACACACGCTGCCCATCTTTTTCCACAGGAAGGCCACCGCGTCGAGACGCAGGATGTCCGCACCCTTGTTGGCCCAGAACAGGATGATGTCGATCATTTCGATCAGCACCGCCGGGTTGTGGTAGTTCAGGTCCCACTGGTAATTATGGAATACCGTCATCACCCACTTGCCCATGTCCTCGTCCCAGGTGAAGTTTCCGGGCGCGGTGGCCGGGAAGATTTCCGGCATGGTTTCTTCGTAGACATCCGGGATCTCGCGGTCATCGAAGGTGTAGTAGTAATCCTGATATTTCTGTTCGCCCTTGCGCGCCCGCTGCGCCCATTCGTGCTCGTTCGACGTATGGTTGACCACGACATCGAGCACCAGCAGCATGTCGCGCTTCTTCAGCGTGGTTGCCAGGGCGGCGACATCTGCCGTCGTGCCGAAACGCGGGTCGATCTTGCAGAAATCGCGCACGGCATAGCCGCCGTCGCTGTTGTCCGGCGGGCAATCGAGCATGGGCATGATGTGCAGCATGTTCACGCCCAGTTCCTGCAGGTAAGGCAGCCTGGTGCGCAGGCCCTTCAGGTCGCCGGCAAAGCGGTCGCAATACAGCGCCATGCCGACCCATTTCTGGCTCAGGAACCAGTTATAGTCGCGTTCACGCGCCAGGTCGGACTTCCGCAGATGCGGCATGCGGTCGATGTAACGGAGCGCGAGCGTCTCGACCAGGCTGACCATCTGCTCCTTGAAATCGGGACGCTCGCCATACAGCAGGTGGAACAGGGAATGAATGGCGTAGAAATTCGCTCCGAGGCGGGTATAGAAATGCCGCAGCCGGAGGTTTCCGATCTCCGGTTTCAGTTTGTACAGGATTTCATTCAGCAGTGCGTGGGAGGCTTGTTCGTACATATCGATTCCAGAATCCGGTTTTTCTTAATTCGGTATTGCTCAGTTCTGCTCGCGCAGCCAGACATCGATATCCGGCCGAAAATGCGCGATCCCTTCCAGAATGCCGGCGCTGTAATTGCCATTCATCCCCAGATAGTGCCCGCGGGCGAGATACAGGGTGTTTTTGTCCGCCTGTGCTGAAGCAGCCTTGACCCGCGCGTCGGCATTGGCGACCAGAACGGCAGGAATATCGCTTAGCAGCACGTCGAGGTCATTGCCGCTGTCGCCCGCGAAGACCGTGTTTTCGCGCTGAAACCCTTTTTCCTGCATCAGGAAATGGATCGCATGCAGCTTGTTGGCGCTGGCAGGCAGAACGTCCAGCAGTCCGGTCCGGGCCGGCTCGTCGATGCTCCAGATCAGGTTGGCCCTGATCCCGGCCTGCCGCAGCTGCCTGTCCATGTCCGCAACCAATTGTTGCGCATCGGATTCCAGCGACACGTAGTAGCTGAGCTTGTGTCGATTCTGCTTGTCCTGTTCCTGCAATTTCAGCTCCGCAAAACCACTCAGCAAGGCATGAAGCGCGTCATGGCTCAAGCCACGCCAATCCGGGGCGATCTGCGCGTCCCATTGCGCCCACTGTTTCCAGCCGTCCGGGGTGACCAGATAGATCGTCGAGCCCACATCGGCGATGACAAAATCGGGAAGCGGCAGATCGAATTGTCCGATCGCCTGCTCGATGAGCGCGCGATGGCGCCCGCTGACATAGGCCAGTGCGACCTCGCTGCGACCGGCGAGGCGCCGGAATCGTTCCCTCGCCGCCGGCGATTCAGGCTGGGAGCCGTTAGGGATCAGGGTGCGGTCGAGGTCGGTGCATAGCAGCAGCGGCTTCATGCTGTGCCGCGTCCATCCGCGCCAGCATAGAAATGGTAATGCTCGAGCGCTTCAAGAATGCCGGCCGCATTCGACTTTTGCGAAAAATAGATATTGTCGACGTTGGCCAGTTCGGACAATTCCTCAAAGTGCCGGCTCTCCACCACGGTTCCCAGGGTGATGCCACGCAGCATGTCCGCATCGTCACCGGTGCAGCCGGCAACCAGCGTGTTTTGCAGCGGGAAGCCCAATTGGTCGGCGCACCAGCGCAGGGCCAGGCCCTTGGATGCACGAATGGGCAGCACGTCGAGAAACTGCCCGAAGGAAAAAACGGTATTGACCGTCTGTTCGTTGCGCAGCAGGGTCTGCCGGATGTCATGGATGTCAGCCACCTTGGGGTCGATGTAATAGCTGATCTTGAACGTGCTTTGATGGCGTTTCGGCTGCAGTTCGAGCCCCGGCATTGCGCTGAGGATGTCGCGCACGGCCTGCGGATTCCACAGATGGTTGATGTGGCGCGACCAGACCGTGTCCTGGGTCAGGTTCGGCGCATAGTGGATCTCGGTGCCCTGACTGGAAATCAGCACACCCGGCTCGGGGATGTTGTATTTGCGCAGGGTGTCCAGCGCGTCGTCCAGACGGCGTCCGGTTGCGATTCCGAAGATGGTCGACTTGCGGTTCGCCTGGATAAGCTGCAGCAGCTGCGCCAGGGATTCGCGGTCGCCGATCAGGTTGAGGTCGAGGCTGGTGAAGATCGCGCGGTCGCGGAAAACACCCGGGCGCCGGCTCAGGTTCATGCGGGCGATCGGCTCGGTTTTTTCCACCAGAGGGCGGACGACCGACAGGTATTTTTCCACGTGCGCCTGCCACGAATAATGCTGCCCCACGCCTTTGATTCCGTTCTTGGCCAGACGCCGCCAGGCCGGCTTGTCAGATAGGGTCAGCAGGATGACGGCCGCCATCGCCGCCTTGTCGAGCGGGTTGATCAGATGGCCGTTCTGGCAGTTCCTGATGATATCGATGGGCCCGCCGTCCTCCGTCGCCACGATCGGCAGACCGCAGGCGGCGGCCTCGATCAAGGTCAGGCCAAACGGCTCGGTCAGCGCCGGATTGACGAATACGCCGCGCGAGGCCGCCGCCAGACGATAGAGCAGGGCCACGTCATCCGGCTTGTGATGTTTCGGATAGGCGACCTTGCCGTACAGGTCGAAGCGATCGATGGCCAGCAGGATCTCGTTGAGGACGCCCCGCGTCACGCTTTCCATATCCTGGATATCGTCGCGATTGCCCGCCACGATCACCAGATTGGCGGCCTCCTGCAACTGGGGCGATTCGCCGTAGGCCTCGATCAGGGAAACAATGTTCTTCTTCGGGTCGGGACGCGACAGCGCCAGAATGATCGGCTTGTCCGGCCGGGTCAGAAAGCGCTTGAGCGCGTGTGCAATATCGCTGTCTTTTTCGTTGCCCTGCGGCGGAAAGAATTTCTTCAGGTCTGTTCCGGGCGGGATCACGCGCATGCGATCGGGCTGATAGAAATCGTAGAGACCATACTGCTGCTCGATCTCCTGCTGCGTGCTGGTGATGACGCGCTCGGCGACGCCGAGCGTGGTTTCTTCCGCCTCGATCCGGCGCGAGATGTTGTAGGCCGTTTCGATCTCGCTGCGCCTGATGCCGCTGGCCAGCAGCTGCTTGCGCTTGGTGCGCCCCAGCGAATGGCCGGTGTGTACCAGCGGAACGCCCAACTGGTGGGAAAGCTGGGCGCCGACATAGCCGGCATCGGCATAATGGCTGTGGATCACATCGGGAAGGCGTCCCAGACCCTTGAGATATGCCAGGGCATTATCGGAAAAGCTTTCCAGCGAACCCCACAGCATCTCCTTGGGCAGATATTTCTGTTCGCCGCACTCGATACGCGCAATGCCGACCTTTTCCGACAGGGATTCGAACGGCTCCGCATAGTCGGCGTCGACCTGGTCGTCGATGATGCGCCGGGTCAGCAAGACGACCTTTTCGACATCGGCACGTTCACCCAGCGCCCGCGCAAGTTCCACGACATACTTGGTTTGCCCGCCGGTGTCCGCGTCGCGCCCCAGCTCGAGATCGTGTCCGCGAATCAGGCCATGCACGCTAATCAACACGATGAACAAGGGCTTTCCGGCTTCCGCAGACGGCTTCTTCATGTACCCCAATCCTTTTTAAACGATGCGTAAAAATCCGCCTGCTCAGGAATCGCGCCGCGAATTCCACAGATCGCCGCCGCAAACGCGTTGGCGCGTGCAAGTGTGGTGGAGACCGGCCAGCCGTTCAGCGTTCCCAAAATGAAAACCGAGGCGAACCCGTCGCCCGCACCCACCGTATCGACCACCTTGAGGCCCGGATGTTCATTGTCCACCTTGACCGGACTGCCGTCGCGATCCATCTGCCACGCCCCCGCCTCGCCGCGGGTAACGATGACCTGTTCCAGTTCGAATTGATCGATCAGACGCCTGGCCTGATCGTATGGATCGGTTTCAGACAAGCCGAACAGGCCGCTCAGCTCATCCAGTTCTGCATCATTCAGCTTCACGACATCCGCGAACTGCAGCGAGTGGCGCAGGGTTTTCTTGTCATACCACGGCGGGCGCAGATTGATGTCCAGAAACTTCGCCGACTGGGCGCCTCTCAGCAAGGTTTTCAGGGCCTGGCGGGAAACATTGTGACGCTGGGCCAGGGTGCCGAAATAGACCAGCACGGGATGCGCCGACAGCAGGGTCAGGCGCGCCACGCCCGGATGAATGAAGTCGTAGGCCTGCGAAGGCAGAATCTCGAAGCGATGTCCGCCTTCCTCGATATGCACCTGTACCTGCCCCGTCGGGTGATGCTTGTCGAACTGGATGCCGAGCGTGTCGAGTCCCTTCTGCGACATCGCAGTCATCACCTCATCGCGCAAGGCGTCTTCCCCGAGGCGGGTGATCAATACAGGGTTCTGCCCAAAGGCCTTGAGATGGCAGGCGACATTGAACGGCGCGCCACCCAATACCGTTCGATCCGGAAACACATCCGCCAGCACCTCGCCAAACAGCACCACCCGACCCTTGCGATGGGTGTGGGGCCAGGGATGGCGGGTAGGGGGATGGTCGGAATGCGGGGTTGGGGTCATCAGGTCGGTTGGTCTCTCATTTCGTTCATTTGAATGGAATAACAACACAAGTTCCGGGAAAGGTCTAACTGCGCTTCGGAAAACCGGCGCGCATGACCGGGCCACCCGGTTCTTTCGCTCAATTAAAACACGGCAGAACTACGGGGTCATTCTGACAATGTCCGCCTGCTCGTCGACGGCGAGCGCTTCTTCGGTGTCGATCTGATGCTGCAAAACCGCCGGAGTCGCTTCCGAGGCATCGCTGCCTGCCCGGGCGCGCCGAATGATCCGTTCACGCAGGATTGCCACGGGCACCTGAAGATCCAGAATATGGAATGCCACGCTGCGCGACTGCGCCTGCTCGCGCAACAGGTCGCGTTGCCAGCGCGCGCTAAACGTTGCATCGACGATGACCGGCCAGCCTGCGTCGAGCAGCACCCCGGCCAGTTGCGCCAGACGCGCATAGGTGCGACGGGTGGCATCGGCCGCATACAGATCCTGTCCCACGCCCGAATCGCTGCGCGCCAGGGCGTCGATACCGGCCAGGCGCTTGCGTTCGATATCGGAACGCAGACAGATCGCACCCGGCGTCTGCATTTGCGCCCGGGCGACGGTGGTTTTGCCCGAACCCGACAAGCCGTGAGTGATGTCGAGCCGCAAGGGCAGGGGGCGCGTCAGCGACGCCGCCTGTTCCAGCAGGGTGCGTGCTTCGGCCAGCGCGGCAGCATGCCCGGCGCCGCGGGTTTGCCCGGCACGCAGCACGGCGACCTTGACGCGCACCAGCGCACGGTACACCGCGTAGTAACGCAGCAGCGCCAGTCCGGCATGGTCGCCGCTCACCTCGACCCAGGTATTGAGAAAAAGCCACGCCCAATCCGGGTGCCCACGCTGCATCAGGTCCATGGTGCAGAAAGCCGCTTCGGACACGATGTCGATCCAGCGCAGGCCCGGGTTGAATTCGAGGCAGTCGAACACCAGCAGGTGGTCGTCGACCCAGGCCAGATTGCCGAGATGCAGGTCGCCGTGGCATTCGCGGATGAAACCGTCGCGTTTGCGTTCCGCCATCAGCGGGGCCAGCCGCGCATGCTCGGCCGTGCTCCAGTGCTGCAGGTCTTCGAGCAGGCGGCGATCGGCGGGGGCGCTGAGCAGCGGCGCGATTTGGCGGAAATTCTGGTCCACCGGTTGCCAGACCTGTTGCGGCTCCCCCCAGGGCGTCTCCGCCCCGGCCCGCGCGCAATCTTGCAGATGAAAACGGGCTGCGGTCGCGGCAAGAATCTCGACCTGCCGCGACGTCAGCAGGCCCTGCGCCTCCAGCCGGTCGAGCGTGGCATCCGGCGGAAACTGCCGCATTTTTACCGCATATTCGAATGCCGCTCCGCTGCCGTTGACGCGCGGCGCATCCGGGGTACCGGTGATCGGCACGACACCGAGATAAAAATCCGGGGCCAGGCGCCGGTTCAGGCGCACCTCCTCCTGGCAGGCATAAAGGCGCTTGTCGAGCGTGCTGAAATCCAGAAAGCCCAGATTCAGCGGCTTCTTGATCTTGTAGGCAAATTCGCCGGTGAGCAGGACATGGGAAATATGGGTTTCCACGCGCTGCACCTGAGCAGTCGCGTGATCGTAACAGTCCGGGCTGACTAGGCTCCGGATCAGGTCCGGCAGAGCTTCAGCCGATCCGGGCATCGTGTTCGGATCCTGTCGCGCGGCCTGCCATGGCGTTCATGCCCCCGATGGTCGTTCCGGTGTCCATGTGCCGACTCACATTGTCGGATGGCCTTCCTGGGCATACTGCTTTTCGCGTTTTTCCTGGCACCCGATGCAGCGCATGGCGGTCGGGAAAGCCTGCAGGCGGTTGAAGGGAATGGCATTACCGCAATCGCTGCAGACACCGAAACTTCCCGCCCGGATGCGCGTGAATGCAGCCTCGATGTCGCGCATCTCCTGAATCTGCCGGTCCACGATCGTCACGTTGAAATCCGCCAGGGCACTTGCCATCGACTCGTCACCGCTGTCGCCGGGCTCGCTGTTAAGCAGGTCGATACGATGCTGAACGCCCCGGTTATCCAGTTCATCCCGCACTTCGCTCAAGAGCGTCTGGTAATCCTGCTTCAGTCGGGTAACGAGTTGTTCGAGCTGGGATGGATTAAGTGCGGACATTGAACCTCCGGTAACGGAATGAAGAACGGATCTGGCCACGCTAAGGCGCGCGGGCGACAGGATGAAAGCCAGTGTAGCGGGTTTATCCCGTCCCGGCTCCGGTGCTGCGATGGGCGGAGAAAAGCATGCAAGCCTTATATATAGCAGAGGCTTTCCTGACATGCGCCCATGATGACCGCCATCGAAGCACGCTGGTGCGAGATGCCCGTTCCCTGTCTGCACGGCTGCGCATTTTTGTTACCATTCCCTGCAGATAACGTGGCTTGCACCTATAAAGACAGCAAGGGTCTCGTTTTGGATCGACAGCCAGTTGAGATTTGATCGCCTTGATGTTCCACTTTTTCCATTTCTGATTCATGACCGCCAGAAAAGGCACGCCACTGACCAAGCCCGTTCACGCCAATGCGCCTGCCGCCCTGCGGCAGGACACGCCGTCACCGGAGCCATCCGGACACGCACCTGCGGTGGTCGCCGATATCACCGATGCCAGGTTGCTGCAGTTGCAGCTGGCCCGGCACAGCGACCAGTTGCAGCACGAGCGCAACTTTATCGATGCCATTCTTGATACGGCAGCCGCCCTGATTGTCGTGATCGATTCGGAGGAGCGTCTGGTTCGATACAACACGGCCTGCAATACCCTGACGGGATATGACTTTGCCGAATTCAAAGGCACGACGCGCTGGATTGAACTGATCCCTGCCGAGGACATGCCAGGAATCAGACAGGCCATGGCCAAACTGCAGTCGGGGCAGAGCTTTGTCGAGAACGAGAACGTCTGGATATGCCGCGACGGAACCCGGCGACTGCTCAACTGGCGCAATTCGGTCCTCAAGGACGAGACGGGACGGATTCAATACATGATCGGCATCGGCATCGACATCACGGAACAACGCGACGCCGAGAGCCGGGCACGGGAAACGCTGGAAGATGCGTCCCGCCTGCAACGCCTGCAGACCGCCAACGAACTCGCGACGGTGCTGGCCCATGAACTCAACCAGCCGCTCGCCGCCATCGCCAGTTATGCCGAGGCAGGCCAGCAACTGTTGAGCCGCACACCACTGGATCGGGACAGGCTCGCGCAGAACCTGGAGAAGATCGGCAAGCAGTCCCTGCGCGCCGGCGAAGCCATCCGGCATATTCGCGCCTTCGTCGGACGGGGGCGCATCGAGTCGGTGCCACTGGATCTGAACGCGGTGGTGCGCAACACCTGGATTCTGATGCTGCCGAAGGCACGCAGCCGCGGCATCGACATCGTGCTCGAACTGGATGAGGATTTGCCGCTGGTCATGGGCGTGGATGTGCATGTCGAGCAGGTGCTGCTCAATCTGATACGCAATGCCATCGATGCCATCCGTGACGCCAAAATGAAAAGCGGCCGCATCACCCTGTCGACCCACAGGGGCGACAACCAGGCCCAGGTGAGCGTGTGCGACAGCGGCCCGGGCGTGACGGCCGAGAAAGTCGCGAAGATATTCGAGCCCTTGTCCAGCCGCAAGCACTACGGTCTGGGTGTGGGGCTGCGGATCAGCCGCAACCTGATCGAGGCCCACGGCGGCCGGCTTTGGGTTGAGCCGCATACGCCCGGCGGCATCTTCCAATTCGTTTTGCCCTTCGCGCCATGAGCCCGACCGTATTCGTTGTCGACGATGATGAAGCCATGCGGGACGCGCTTGCCCAGCTATTGGAGTCAGCCGGCCTGCAGGTGGAAGTCCATGCCGACGGCAACGCCTTCCTGTCGACCTGTGACGCCAGCCGTCCGGGCTGCCTGTTGCTGGACATGGCCATGCCCGGCATGAGCGGACTTGAAGTCCAGGCGGCGCTGAAGGCACGCGGGCTTGAAATCCCCATCGTCTTTTTGACCGGCCACGGTGACATCCCCATGGCGGTGCGGGCGGTGCAGGGCGGGGCGGTGGATTTTCTGGAAAAACCGATCCAGGGCGCAGCGCTGATCGGGCGGGTGAAACGGGCGCTGAATCTGGACGAGGAATGGCGGCAGACACAGGGCCGCACCCAGGACGCCCTGCAGCGCCATACCCGTTTGAGCGCACGCGAAAAAGAGGTCATGGCACTGGCCGTGTCCGGCCTCACCAGCAAGGAAATCGCCCAGCAACTGGGCATCAGCCCGCGCACGGTGGAAGTCCACCGCACCCACGTCATGCACAAGATGGGCGCCGCCAACGTGGCGGAACTGGTCAGCCTGGCCGCGTGCTGCAAGCTCTGATCGCCGCTTCATCCTGCCGTTGTCCTGCTTCGACCTAGGTATTTCTACTAAGTAATCGACCGAATAGATGGCGCATTGCCATAACGTTTACGCTTTCACTCAAATTGCATCCGGTTTGATCTGAGCATTTCCGCAGATCCATTTCGGGTTCAAACGGACATTCAATCCGACCTGTAATTTGAAGGAAGAAGCGGAGCGTGTCATGGCTGAAACCAGTAAGCAGGACGCAACATTCGTATCCCTGGAAAGGTCCCGGCTCGGGATCGATTCCGACAGGCGTGGGAAGCGCCACCCGGACACGGTCGTTCGGTTCGACCCCGCCCGCATAACACTCCAGGAATTCCATTCAGACAGCCCCCCCATGGCGCAGATCAATTGCGCGCTGGATTCGGGCTGGAAGCAAGTCACCCCCCTTTGGGGCGCCGATGCAAAACCTCGGCACACACGAGCAGGCGAAGAAGCGCGCGCGGTAACGACGCGACGCTTCCTTGATGCCTCACGGGTCTTTCTGGCCCTTCTGCACACGGCAGTCCGCACGCGGGCAACCCGGCATCGCGCTGGCGAAACCTACGCCGTGTCATCAATCGGGCACGGCTGTTCTGCCCGCACGTTCAAAAAGGGAGAAAAACATGTGGTCAGATGACATTCATGATCAGGAATCGCATTTTCGTTCTTCGGAGGACAAATCCGAAAACGACGAAACGCACGACATCGACGCGCAGGCAAGCGAAGGCCATGACGACGGAGTATTCGTCGAGGACATCACGCAGCGTTACTTCGAGGACATCAGCCGTCTGCGGATCCTGACCGCAGAAGAAGAACAGGACTACGCCCGCCGCATGCAGCGCGGCGACGCCAAGGCGCGCGAGATCCTGATCACGCACAACCTCAAGCTGGTCGTCTATATCGCCAAGCGTTATCTCGGACGCGGCCTGCCCCTGTTGGACCTGGTCGAGGAGGGCAACCTCGGGCTGATGCATGCGCTGGAGAAATTCGACCCTGACCGGGGCTTCCGCCTTTCCACTTACGCCATGTGGTGGGTCCGGCAATCCATCGACCGCGCCCTGATGAACCACTCACGCACCGTTCGTCTGCCGGTGCACGTGGTCAAGGAACTCAACGGCTGCCTGCGGGCAAAACGAGCCCTGGAAAAGCAGGGAATGATGGATGTGGGCGCGGAGGCGATTGCCAGCCACACGGGCAAATCCGTCGAGACGGTGCGCGAAGTCATGCAACTGAATCGACCGATCCTGCCACTGGATGCCCCGCTGGACATGGACCCCAGCCTGCAACTGGGCGAGGCCATTGCCGACGAGCGGTGCGTGCCGCTCGAGGAACGCCTGTACAAGGCCGAAATTGACGTTCATGTGCGGAAATGGCTGTCGAAACTGTCAGACAAGCAGCGCTGGGTGGTGGAACGGCGCTTTGGACTGAACAACCGGGATACCGCCACGCTGCAGGAACTGTCCCAGGATCTTGAAATTTCCCGCGAGCGCGTCCGCCAGATCCTGCTGGAGGCGCAAGCAAAGCTGGCCTTGGACCTCAAGGAAAAGGGCGTGGAAAAAGAAAACTGGGTATTTTGATTCGGGCAGCAAATCCTAGGCTGGATTGAGCCCATTCCATTACAGGCACCCGGACACGCCAGATGACAGGGCTGAATGGTGCTCAGTCCCAGCACTGCGCGAATTCATCCTCATTGCGTACATCAAGAATGGCGAATCGGCGGGCGTCGCTCAGCTGATGATGCAGATCGGTCGGCGTCCAAACAGGCACGTGGCTGTCAGTCATGTCGTCAATCCCTCAAGTTGGTGGCTACGTTCTTGTAGACCTGTACGGCAGCAAATGTTTCCTGCCATGAATGCCATCGCCTGGGGCGTCACCCCTGCACGATGTGATGAACGGGCAGCTTCGACATCTGCCACTCGCCTGTCTTCGTGTCGTATTGCGATGATGTGAAAACATGCCACGCGGCATCGTCGAGCTGCGGATGATCGGCGCGATAGTAGTAGCCGGGCCAGCGCGTTTCCTGCCGGAACAGCGTATGCCGGATCACGGCTTCGGCCGTCAGGACCCGGTGATGCAGTTCCCATGCCCGCTGCAACTGGTGGAGGTTCTCGGCACCGATATGGTCGAGGTCCTCCTTCAGCATGGCGAGCAGTTCCAGGCCCCGGTTGAGCATGGGTTCGCTGGTCACATAAAAGGTGCTGACGCCACCGGCATACTCATCCATGAGTTTTCCCAGCCGCTGCAGGCCTTGCAGCGGATTGATATAGCTGGGCGCCACCGTTCCGGCGACGATCTCGTTCCTGCCCACCCGGTAATTCTCGAGTGGCCTGAAGATCAGTTCCTCGAGTGCCTTGAGCTGCGTTTCGTCCACCTGCGGCGCGTCGCCTTGCCGTTCCATGACGTACTTGACCGCCGACTTTCCGGCCAGTTTTCCTTCGGTAAAGGAGCCGGATGAAAACTTGTGCGCGGAACCGCCCACCGTGTCTCCGGCCCCGAAAAGCCCTTCAACCGTGGTCATCCGGTTATATCCCCACTGGTAGTCCGCTGGCGCCACGTCCTCCGGCCCGCTGACCCAGGCGCCGGAACAGGTGGCGTGAGATCCCATGACGTAGGGTTCGGAGGTGATCAGTTCGGACGGCGTGTCCCTGGGGTCGATGTTCTGTGAGGCCCAGACCACCGCCTGGCTGACCGTCATGTCGAGGAAATCTTCCCAGCCGGTTTCCTCCTTTTCCCGGGTATCGAGCGATGCCTGTGTCTGCATGTAGATGGGCCCTCTGCCGGCCTTGATCTCCTCCAGCATCGCGTGATTGCGCAGACAGGTCGGCATCGGCTCGGCGTCGGCATACTTGCCCACGATAGATCGGGTCTGCTCGAACCAGGCGGCCTCATATTTCTCGCCATAGGCGTTGGTCGCATACGATTTGAGGAGCAAAAACCAGGCTCCGACCGGGCCATAGCCATCCTTGAAGCGGGCGAGCACAACCTTGTTCTCCATCTGCGTCATTCTGGCCCCGGTCGGTATCAGGAGACCGTAGGCCGATCCGCTGCTCCAGGGGGCATACCAGGTCCTGCCCATGCCTTCGCCGGCCGCCCGGGGCCGGTAGATGTGCGAGGCGCCGCCAGCGCTGACGATGACCGCTTTCGCCCGGAAGACATAAAAAGTCCCGTCCCGCATGTCGAAACCGACGGCACCGGCGACCCGGTTGGGGCGTGCCTTGTCCATCAGCAGATGCGTCACCATGATTCGGTTGTAGACCGTGCTGGCGGCTTTCCGCGCGGCCTCGGCGATGATCGGCTTGTAGCTCTCGCCGTGAATCATGATCTGCCATTTGCCTTCCCGCATGTAGTGGCCGTTCTTCGGGTCTTTCAGGATCGGAAGCCCCCACTCCTCGAATTTGTGAACCGTGGCATCGACATGGCGGGCGATATCGAAGATCAGGTCCTCCCGCACCAGCCCCATCAGATCGCCGCGCGCGTAACGCACAAAGTCGTCAGGCTGGTTCTCGTCCCACTGCATGCCCATGTAGCAGTTGATGGCCGACAGGCCTTGTGCAACGGCGCCGCTGCGCTCGATGTTGGCTTTTTCGACGACGACGATGTTCAGGTCACGCCCCCAGTAGCGGGATTCGTAGGTGGCGCCGCAGCCGCTGAAGCCGCCGCCGATGACAAGAATGTCCGCTTCGACAAACCGGGTTTTTCTGGACGAGAACAGGCTCATGGCAACGCACCTCCTTCTTCACGGAAGGCGGGCAGGGTGGGCAGCGTCTCCACCTTGAGCGCATCGGGTTCGTGTGCGAGCAACTGGGAACCCAGGCTGTTGGCGGCGGGCGCCTCGTAATCGGACGGCGGCCTGATGGAGCCCCATGGCGTCGTCCTGATCGGGAAGGTGAATGCCTTCTCCCGCCCGTCGCGGAACCGTATCTTCCAGGAGATGATTCCTTTTGCTTCTTCCCTAAGCACCCGGACCTTGTGGCCCAGCGGGGCAAAGTCCGCATAGCCGCGAACGTCGATTGCATGCTGCGGGCAGGCCTTCACGCACGAGTAGCACTCCCAGCAGAAATTGGGCTCGATGTTGTAGGACCTGCGGTAAACCGGGTCGATATGCATGATGTCGGAAGGGCAGATGTCCACGCACTCGCCGCAGCCGTCGCATCGTGTCATGTCTGTGTAGGTGGGCATGTCGATTACCTCATGCTGTCACGGCTGGGGGCGGGAAGATCGGAGGAGCCATCGGCCTCCTCAACCCGGCGCTGGAACGCCACCACCGGCTTGTAGAACATGTGGGCGAACTTGGACCAGAATACGGAGACAAAAAGCAGCGTCGTGAAAAAGAGATAGAGACTGAAAAACAGCAGGCCTACCGCGGGATTGGCCACCGTTTGAACGGCATGCCAAATCAGCGCGAATGCTGTGCTGCCAATCAGCGAGCCGACGAACAGGTCAGCTCGCCCAACATGGAAGGGCGAGTCGCCGTCATGAACGACGTTGACCCTGAGGAAGAAGAAAAACCACAGGGCGCCGGCAAGAATCATCAATGCACCGAGGTCCCACAGCAGCGGCAGGATGATGGGCGTCTGCGCGTCTGCTGGATAGACGAACACCATCACGATGGTTGTCATCACATAGAGGAGGAAGCCGTACATCATCAGCAGGTGAGACACCCGCCGCTTCCATTTGCAGAATTCGCCGGAGACTGCAGCCTCGGCAAGGGTTCTGGCCGCCAGGGAAGCGGTTTCCAACCCGCTGAGCTGCCGCTGTGCGGCAGCCTTCGCTTCCTCCCGCCGCCGCGCGAAGAACAGGGCGCTGCCCTTGTGCGTCGTGTCGAGCAAGGTTCCGGCGACCACTGCGACCAGCATCAGAATGATGTAGGCCTGCATCGCAAATACGGGCAGAAAATCTGTCAGGACAAAAAACGGATTGCTGGTGAACATCATCACCTCCGAAGTCAATTTGCTCAGGTGCCGCGCGGCACACCTGTTTACGCGTCTATGAAAACCAGCGCAGGAAAGCAGCCGCAGTCAGGGCGACCGCACCCAGCGCAGCCAGCGCCCTGAAGGTGCGCAAGACACCGAGACGGCGCCATTCCCGACCCCGGGCGAGATAGACGGCAGCCAGCAGGAATGCGGTCAGCGCCGCCATCACTTTGATCGCAAGCGCGATCATGGCAATCCGGCTCAGGTCCGGCATTTCGCCGTAATAGTGAAGGCTGGTGAAGCCGAATAACCCGCCGCTGGCGATTTGCGTGCCCCAGGCCACCAGGATCAGCCAGCCGAATATGCGCCCATCTTCCAGACGGGCCGCGGGCCATAGCGCGAATACTGCGGCACTCAGCACTGCGGCGGCACCGAAGTTATGCACCACCTGGATCAGGGCATAGGCAAGGTTCTCCGAGCCCATGGTTCATCTCGCCGAGACTTATTTCACCGTGACCTTGATGCACTGGCCGATGCCGATGGGCACGTGGGCCTTGTTGACCACCTTGACACACAGGCTGCGGGTGCCGGATGACAGGGTCTCCAGCAAATAGCTGCCCTTGAGCTTGCGCAATATCGCCACCTCCTTGTCATCGATGTAGAGATGGGCGTGATCCCCGCGCGGGCCGGGATCCACTTCATAGGCCAGACGGATTTCGTCCAGGGAGTCGAGGATGGCGCCGTCCATCGGTGAGGTAATCAGCGCCTTGCCCTGTGCCAGGCTGATGGCCGGGATGGCCAGCAATAACCCAAGCGCGAACAGGGCAAGAATGGGTTTGATGTTCATCACAGTGCTCATGGAAATCTCCTTGTCGAGGACGACCTGCGACAGTTCATGGAGTCGCGGTCGTCGCCAATCGGCTGCGTCATGGCCATGTTGCCGGGCGGCGAGCCGCCAGCACCTGACGCAGCCGGATTTCAGGCGGCTTTCTGCTGCTTGTATTCGACCCACTTGGCCACCTGCTCGTCCCAGTCGTC
>JBFHXL010000014.1:0-15539 GCA_041599035.1 Thiobacillus sp.
CACGATCACGGCGAAGAATGCAGCGGGGGGCGTCACGACCAATTATTCGGGGGCCTTGTGGAAACTCGCCGCCGCCGGCGCCACGCAAACCTATACGCCTTCCCCGGTCACGCTGGACGATGCGCTGCAGGGGGTGCCTGTCGTCGCTGGAACCGGCAGTGGGGTAGGCACGCTGACCTCAAACGCAGCTGCCGTTCTGGCGTTTGTACGCTCCACGCCGGTCGTGCCCTTCAATGCGGATATTAGCCTTTCGATGAGCGTGCTCGACAATTCCGAAAATGGCGTTGCCGGCAATTCTGACATTCTCACCACGACGCCGGCGGTCTTTTCGAGCATCGCGTTCGACGCCGGCAATGAAATCCGATTCGGGCGGCTCAAGCTGACCAATGTTCACGGTTCGGAACTGCTCGATTTGCCGGTGCCAGCCGAAACGCAATATTGGAACGGAACGGGATTTACCCGCAATACGGCGGATTTCTGCACCCAGCTTGCCTCCGGCAATGTGGTGCTGTCAGGCTGGCGGCGTAATCTGAATGCCTGTGAAACATCGGTGTCCCTGTCGGGCCGTTTCAATGCCGGCACGGGCAATCTCAAGCTGTCAAAACCGGGCGCGGGCAATACCGGCAGTGTTGATCTCACGCTTCTTCTGGGCGCGGCAGGCACTGGCAGCACCTGTGTGGGCGGCGCTGCGGCCGCAGCGACCAATGCGTCGCAGTCCTGGTTGCAGGGTCCCTGGAGTGGCGCTGCGTACGACCAGAACCCCTCGGCACGGGCAAGTTTCGGGCTGTATCGTGGCAGTAAATCGCTGATTTACCTGCGCGAGATGTATTGATCGGAATAAAATCTTTTGACAACAAGGGTTTGTTTTATTAAGTTCAGCAAAACTTTCAGGTCTGATACATGCGGATTTTCCGGCGAACTACCGAGCAGGGGCTAACAGCCTATTTACGCCTTCCCGGGCGTATTGTGTTCGCGCGGGTTGATCGCAGGGTGCCCATCCCCAAACTGCTTGCTGCAGGCGTGGTGCCCGTCAGGGATGATAACTGGAGTGCGGCCTTGGGAGCCCTGGCCGCCAGCGGCCCGGTCAGCCTTGTGCTCGGCCCTGCCGATTACAAGCTGCGCTTGCTGGATGCGCCGAATGTGCCCGCTGATGAACTCAAGTTCGCAGTCCGCTGGCAAATCCAGGACATGCTCGATTTTCATGCCGACGATGCGACGGTGGACGTGCTGGAGGTGCCCCATCCGGAGCATTTGAATCATGCCCGCCAGATCTTTGCGGTGGCGGCAAAAGACAGCCTGCTGGTAGATGAAACCATGCTCGCCAGCCGGGCGAGGTTGACGCTTTCCGTCATCGACATCATGGAAACCGCCCAGCGCAACCTTGCCGTTCGGCTGGAAGTTCCGGGCCGTGCGCTGGCCGTCTTTTCGTTCATTGAAACAGGTAGCCTGCTGACGCTGACGCTGGATGGCGAATTGTGTACGGCGCGCACGCTGGGGGTGGGGCTCACGCAGATGGAAAACGAAGGGCCGGACGGCGTGCTTGAACGCCTGACGCTGGAAGTCCAGCGTACGCTGGATCACTTCGACCGTCAGTTTGGCGGGATTCCGGTCGACCGTCTGCTGCTGGCGCCCATGCCCGCCATCGATCGTCTGCGTGACGGCCTGGCCGGGAATCTGGCCTTGCCGGTCGAGGTGATGGATCTTGCGAAGGTGCTGGATGTCTCCGCCTTGCCCGACATGAACGCGCTGCCGCCAGTCTGTTTTCACGCCATCGGCGCAGCCTTGCGCATGGAAAACACCACGCCATGAGCCAGCAGATCAATCTCGTCAACCCGCTGCTGCTGAAAAAACGTTATGCATTCGGCCTGCGTGAAATGGCGATGGGCCTCGGCCTGATTCTGCTGGGCATTCTTGTCTGGGCCGGCGTTCAGTATTATCAGGCCGGCGCACTCGAGAACCGGGCCGCGCAGCAGGAAGCCCAGCAGGCGGATGCCCAACAGGAACTGGACCAGTTGATTGCTGCCGCCGCGCGGCCGGTGAGCGCACTGCTGAGCGAGCGGGTCAAGGTAACGCAGGCGCAGGTGGCGCAGCACGAAGCGCTGCTGGGGGCGATCGACGGCACGATCAAGGGCACCTCGATGGGGTTTTCCTCGCGTTTTCGCGCCCTCGCGCACAGCAGCACGGAAGGCGTCTGGCTGAATGGCTTCACCCTTGCCCCGGGTTACGTCGGATTGCAGGGATCGGTCTTGAATGCGGACTTGCTGACGACATATATCGATCGCCTTGGCAGACAGACGCCTTTTTCCGGAATCCAGTTTTCGGGCATGAATGCCCTGCTCGCGCAATCCAAAAGCGGGGAAGCCTCCCAGGCCGCGGTGCTGCCAGACCATCTGGATTTCGATTTGTACTCGGGCAGTCTGGATGTGCAGTCTAAGCAGGGAGCATCGCATGGACAGTAAGAAGATGCGCGAGATCAGCGAGCGTGTCGGCCTGATGAGCCTGCGCGAACGTGTGCTCATTTTCGCGGCGGCGGCGGTGGTGCTTTTTGCGCTCGGACAAACCCTGCTGATCGATCCCTATCAGTCACGCAAGCAGCAGGCGAGCACGCGCGTGCAAATGGCCGAGGAGGCGCTGGCTCAAATCGAACAGCAGCGGCAGCAACTGGGCGATGAGGCGGGACGCGATCCGGATCAGGCGACACGGGAAAAACTCGCCGCACAGGAGGCGCGTCTGGCTGAACTGAATGCCGAACTCAAACAGCTTGAGCGTACCTTGATTCCGCCCGAGCGCATGAACCAGCTATTGAAGAATGTGGTGCGTGGACAGGATGGCATCCGGGTGGTTGGTTTCAAAACGCTCAGCCCGCAACCGGTCGCGCTGCCGGGTGCTGTCGAGGGCGCGCCGCCGGGCTATTACCGGCACGGGTTTGAAATCACGGTGAGCGGCCGGTACGCCGAACTGGTCGCGTATCTCGAGAATCTGGAAAAACTGCCCTGGCGTCTGAACTGGACCAATGCGACGCTCGATGCGGCCGCCCGTCCGCAGCTGATGCTGACCCTGACCGTACATACCTTGAGTCTGGAGGAAGCATGGCTGCGCGTATGATGCGCCTGGGTATGGTCGCGCTGCTGGCGATGCCGGCCGCCGCCGCTTCCCTGACGGACCCCACGGCGTTGCCGATGACCCAGGCGAGCAGCGGCGCCGAAGGCACGGTCGAGCCGGCTGGTCTGACGTGGGTGAAAATCAACGGGAAGAATTCGATTGCCTGGTTGGGCGGCACCGCCGTCAAGCTGGGCGACCCGGCGGATGGCGGTCGGGTGACCGCCATCCGCGAAGATCATGTTGTGATTTCGGGCAGGGACGGCCGTCGTACCATTTATCTGCTCGATCAGTCGGTTCGCGCGCAGCCGCTGGCGCAACCCCGTCCGGATCGGAAAATCAGGAAGTGAACATGCATAAACATATTGTCTTGGCTGTACTGGTTCTGACTGGCTGCGCCAGCCCATTTGTCAAAGAGGGGCAGGAGGCGTTGCGCGACGCGCTGAAAACACCCGACACGGTCCAGCCGACACCGATTACCGCGCCACCGGCAGCGGTGCAGCAGGCGGTGATGGACGCGGTGCGCGAAGCGCCGCCCATTGCCGCCAAGCCGACGATCCCTTCCGAACCCCGTTTCAACCTGACCGTCAACAATGCCAAGGCGTCCGAAGTATTCATGGGCATGGTGACGGGCACACCCTACAGCATGCTGGTGCATCCAGACGTGACCGGCACCCTGACCCTCAACCTCAAGAATGTGACGGTGCCCGAGGCGATGGAGGCGGTGCGCGCGCTGTACGGCTATGAGTACGAGGTACAGGGCAAACGCATCATCGTGCCGTCGCCGGCCCTGCAAACCCGCATCTATCAGCTCAATTCGCTGGCGATGCAGCGCAAGGGCATGTCGGATATGCGCGTGCTGTCCGGCTCGGTCAACGCAAGCGGCGGCAGTGGCGGGACTTCTTCGGGCGGCGGTTCCCAGTCGCTGGAAACCAGCAGCGTACAGACGTCGACCGATTCCAAATATTGGGAGGAAGTCAGCGCGTCTTTGACAACGCTGGTCGGCGAAAGCGGCAGCGTGATGGTGAGCCCGCAATCCGGCATCATTATCGTGAAGGCCGCGCCGGCCAATCTGTTCATGGTGGAAAAGTATCTGCGTGCGTCGGAACTGGTGAGCGCACGCCAGGTAATGCTGGAAGCCAAGATTCTCGACGTGCAGTTGAGCGACGGCTATCAGTCGGGCATCAACTGGGCCACGCTGCAACGTGGCGGCAAGCTGGCGATCGGGACGAACGGCCTGAATCCGGATGGATCAGCCTTTAATCAAAATAAAACGGTTACTGAAATGCTGGCCGGTGCCATCCCCGGTCCGGCCGGCAGCCTGTTTGGCCTTGCCTTTGACGACGGGGATTTTGGCGCAGTGATCAATCTGATCAAGAGCCAGGGGACCGTGCACGTGTTGTCCAGCCCGCGCATCGCCACCCTCAACAACCAGAAAGCGGTGCTCAAGGTCGGCACGGACGACTTCTTCGTCACCGAAGTCACGGCGGGAACCCCGGCGTCGGGGGATACCGCAGCTACCGCGCCCAGCGTGGTGGTGCAGCCCTTCTTTTCCGGCATCGCGCTGGACGTGACACCGCAGATAGACGACAAGGGCAACATCACCTTGCACGTCCGCCCCTCGGTCAGCAATGTCACCGAGAAAGTGAAAACCGTACAACTGGGATCGTCCTACGGCAATCTTGTTCTGCCGCTGGCGTCCAGCAGCATCTCCGAAACCGACAGCGTGGTGCGCTTGAAGGATGGCCAAATCGTCGCCATCGGCGGATTGATGAGCCAGTCCTTCGACAACAGCAAGAACCGCATCCCGCTGCTCGGCGATATTCCCCTCCTCGGGCAACTGTTCGGCAATACCAGCCAGGCCAGCCAGAAGCGTGAACTGGTGGTGCTGATCAAGACCACGTTGGTCCGGGACAGCCAGGACTGGAACCAGGACATGACAGCCACCCGGCGCCGCTTCGAGGCCTATGAGCAGCCTGCCTTCCGGCCATGACCACCTGGTGGGGGCACTTCGGCCTGCACGAACCGCCGTTTGGCCTGACGCCTGACACCAGCTTTTTTTTCCCCGCACTGCCGCACCGGGATGCACATGAAACGCTTCTCTATGCGCTGAGCGCAGGCGAGGGCTTTCTGGTGGTGGAAGGCGAGGTCGGAACCGGGAAAACCCTGTTGCTGCGCCGCTTGCTGAACACCTTGCCGGAACGCTGGCAGGTGGCCTTTGTGCCTAATCCCGGGCTGGATCCGCGTGGCCTCTATGCGGCGATTGCACTGGAGTTCGGGGTACCGGCCGATGGCAGCAACGAAGACCTGCTGCACCGTCTGGAGCGGCATTTCATCGCCCTGGCGCAGCAGGATCGACAACCGGTGGTGTTGATCGACGAAGCGCAGGCCCTGCCTGCCGACACCCTCGAGGCGGTGCGCCTGCTGACCAATCTGGAAACCGAGAAGCGCAAATTATTGCAGGTGGTGCTGTTCGGCCAGCCCGAGCTGATGGCGAGGCTGCGCGAAAAAGGCACCCGGCAGATTCTCACGCGCATCAGTTTTCATGCCGCGTTGCGGCCGCTCGATCGCAGCGAAGTCTCGGCCTATGTCCGGCACCGTCTGCGGGTGGCGGGGGGCGGAGACGTGGACGCGCGCCCGCTTTTCAGCTGGTGGGCGGAGCATGCGCTCTGGCGCGTTTCCCGCGGATTGCCGCGGCTGGTGAATATCATTGCCGCCAAGGCCATGATGCTGGCCTATGGCCGGGGTGCGTGCCGCGTCACGCGCCGTCACGTCAACGCGGCAGCCCGCGACACACTGGCCGCGCGCCATAACCTTGCCGCTGCGGTCGTGGCCTGGGGGCTGGCGTTGTTTGGCCTGGCGGCGGCTGCCGCGGCAGGCGTGCGTTTGTTCGGATAAGCCCAAAGGACACGGGATGAGCATCATCAATCAAATGTTGCGTGAGCTTGATGCCCGAGGCACGGCTTCGACCGCTTTGCCAGACGGATCCTCTCATGTTGCGCGTAAACAGACGCAGTCCAAAATGCGCATGGCAGGGCTTGGGCTTCTGCTGCTGGCGGCAGGTGGCGGTGCAGGCGTTCTGGTGTGGTCGGGCAAAATGAATGCGGTCAAGCCGCCTGCTGTAGCAGCGATTTCCAGCCCCGCGCCGGTTTCCGTTCCGGTCGCGGTTGCGCCCCCCGTTCGGGATGAACAGCAGCCGGAACCGGCAGAACCGGCAGAACCGGCAGCTGCCGAACCCGCTGCCGCAGCTGCGCCTGCCCTTGTTCTTGCAGCCTCTCCATCGCTTGCCGGTCCTGCCGGCCAGGCGGTGCCATCGCCTGCCCCCCCCGAATCCCGCCTGCCCGACAAGACTGTTGTGTCGGCTCCGGCTGACGCCGAGGAAGGCAATCGCGCCAGTCGCCGCAGTGTCGCTACGGCGGCTGCTCCGGTTCTGGCGCAAGCCGAGCCCGCCGTGGTCAAGAAAGTGGCAGAGCTGACGCCCGAAGCCGAGGCGCAACAATACCTGGCCGATGCGCAGGCCTTGCGGCGCGCAGGGAAGATGGACGCCGCCATCGGCAAATACAGACTTGCACTGGAGCGCAGCCCGGGATTGCGCAGCGCACGCCTGCAACTGGCCAGGCTGTTGCAGGAAACCGGCCAGGCCGACGCTGCCTTGTCCGTGCTGAGGGCCGGCTACGAGCAACAGCCGGATGGCGGGCTGGCCATTGCAGCGGGGCGCCTGCAGGCTGAGCAAGGGCGACGCGACGAGGCTTTGGTCTGGCTGGAGCGCGGGCGGGAGAGCCTGCGCCCGCCTGATCATGCGCTCATGGGGGCGCTGCTGTCACAGGCATTGCGTTACGGGGACGCCGTCAATGCGTATCAACGGGCATTGGCATCCGACCCGAATCAGGGGGGGTGGTGGCTGGGAGCCGGACTGGCGCTGGAGTCGCTGGGACGCGTTGACGAGGCGAAAGCGGCTTATCGGAATGCACTCGAACGAGGCGAGTTCAAACCCGATGTGCTCCGGTTCCTGCGGCAACGGATCGAGCAGTCTGGCTTGTAGGATTTTCGTATCATGTGTAAGCTGGCCATGTTGTTATTTAGCAACGCAATTTCAACTTGGTAGAAGTAATTTACCGGATAGTGGTTTTCTTTTGCCGATTTGCTAGAATTCCGCGCGTCGGCTGGATTTCAAGTCCCGGACCGATCTCTGGTGTGGGTTTTTATATTTGTAATTAAAGGGAAATCAAATGAAATATTCCGTTCTGTTGGCTGCTCTGTTGGCTGTTTCCATGACCGCTTGTGGTCAAAAAGAAGAAGCTGCTGCCCCCGTTGAAGCGCCTGCTGCTGAAGCACCGGCTCCGATGGAAGCTGCTCCGATGGAAGAAGCTGCGCCTGCTGACGCTGCGCCTGCTGATGCTGCACCTGCTGATGCTGCGCCTGCTGACGCTGCACCTGCACCCGCTACCAACTAATTCCTGGTACGGCACGAAAAACCGGCTTTCGGGCCGGTTTTTTTATGCCCGAACGAAACGCTCGATCCGGATCATGGCTTCAGCCAGGCGCGGCAGGGTCTGGGTATAGGCGATCCGGATATGCTGTTCCGGGAGATGGTGGCCGAAATCGATTCCCGGCGTGACGGCAACATTCGCATGCTCGAGTAATTCACTGGCAAATATCTGGCTGCTCGAAGTGAAGCGACTGCAATCGGCGTACAGATAAAACGCACCCTGCGGCGTCACCGGCATGACGAAGCCCAACTTGCGCAAGGCAGGCAGCAGAAAATCACGGCGGGCGCGTAACTCGGACTTGCGGGCTTCGAGTTCGGTCAGCGTGGCGGGTGAGAAGGCTGCCAGCGCGGCGTGCTGTGCCGGAGTCGATGCAGCCAGAAAAAGATTCTGCGCCAGCCGTTCCAGTCCCGGCATGGCCCAGTCCGGCGCGACCAGCCAGCCCAGCCGCCAGCCGGTCATCAGGAAATATTTGGAAAAGCTGTTGATGACGAATACGTCGTCCCAGTGCGCGGCAGTGTGCTCGGCGCCGTCATAGGTCAGTGCCAGATAGATCTCGTCGACGATCAGCGCCACACCGTGGGCGTGGCACCAGTCGTGAATGCGTGAGAGCTCGGCGGGCGCAACGACGGTTCCGGTCGGATTGGACGGGCTCGCGATCAACACGGCACGGGTGGCGGCGCTGGCGTGCTGTCTGATCAGGTCGAGCGTGAGTTGGAAACCGCTGCTGGCATCGACCGGAACCGTGACGGCGCGGGCGTCGCAGAAGCGGGCGAAGTGGCGGTTGCAGGGATAACCCGGATCGGCCATCAGCACCTCGTCACCGGGGCCGGCCAGCAGGCCCAGCGCCAGCAGCAGGGCGCCGGATGCGCCCGGCGTGACAATGACCCGCCCGGGGTCGACCGAGGCCTGCCAGCGTGTGCCATGGAACCCGGCGATGGCCTCGCGCAGCGCGGGCAGGCCGAGTGCGTCGGTGTAATGGGTGTGGCCGGCGCGCAGCGCTGCAATCCCGGCTTCGATAATGGGGGCGGGCGTGGCGAAATCAGGCTCGCCGATTTCAAGATGAATGATGTCGTGCCCTGCGGCTTCGCGTGCCTGTGCCTGCGCCAGGATGGCCATGACGTGGAAGGGGGCGATGCCGTCCACGCGCCCAGCGGTGTGAGGTTTAGAGGCGCGCATGTGGTGATGCCCCGATCCGCGCCAGCGGGTGCTGGCGGTAGAACAGCTGCAGCTGCCGGTAAACCGCCGGGTATTCGCTATCGAGCAAATGGGGCGTCTCGAAGAACACTTCGGTCAGCACGGCAAAGAACTCGGCTGGGTCGGTGCTGGCGTAGGGATCGATCGCCGTCTCCAGTCCTGCATCGACGCGGGCGCATAGATCGGCATAGGCCGTACTGAAGTCGTGTGCCCAGGTTTCCGCGTTCATGCCGCGATGCAGCGGTGGAAATCCGTTGGCGTCGCCGTTCAGCATGTCGAGCTTGTGCGCAAATTCGTGCAGCACGACGTTGACCCCGTCGCATTGGCCGCTCTCTGCCACACTGGCAATCGACAGCACCAGGGGGCCGCCGAGCCATGATTCGCCGGCCAGGATGTCGCGTGATTGGTGGACGACTCCTGCCGCGTCCATTTCGTCGCGCTGGTGCATGAATTCGTCGGGATAGAGAATGATTTCATTCCAGCCATGGTAGCTGTCTTCGCCGAGATTAAGCGTCAGCAGACAGGCCTGCAATGCGATCGACAGCCGAATGTCGTCATCGATGCCGGCCCCGCCCGCGGCGGAAAATGTTTTGTCGTGGATGAACAGGCTGGACGCCTCACGCAGGCGGCTTCGTTCGGATGGATCGAGGCCCTGCAGAATGGGCAGGGCCTCGATGGCAGCGGCAAAGGCATCGTGCGGAATGGCATGCTGCCTGAGAATGCGGGCGCGCCGCCAGCGGGCAAACCAGTTCATGCTTCGGTGTCGGTATCGGCGTCGAGCAGGCGCGTGCCGGCGGCGTCGGGATGATCGAGCTCGACCCGCTCGATCTGCAGGAAGCGGCGGCTGATCTTGTCGCTGGAGATGCGTACCTCACTGACATCCTTGTTGGCCTGTTCGATGTGCGTGGCGAGCTTTTTCATGCGCTCGTCGAAGCGGGCGAAGTCCTTCGCCAGCTTCGAAAGCTCGTCCTTGATGACGTGGGCCATGCGCCGGGTTTCCGAGTCGCGGATCACCGCACGCGCGGTGTTCAGCACCGCCATCAAGGTGGTGGGCGAGGTCAGCCACACGCGTTTTTTCTGTGCGTGCTCGACCAGTTCGGGATGGTAGGCGTGGATCTCGGCAAACACCGCCTCGGCTGGCAGGAACATGACGGCGCCGTCCGAGGTTTCGCCTGCCACGATGTACTTGGCGGCGATGTCGTCGACGTGCTTCTTGACGTCAGACTTGAACTGCCGCCGTGCCCCGTCGCGCTCGGTCGACGGCAGGCTGTCGTCGAACATGCGGCTGTAGTTTTCCAGCGGGAACTTCGAATCGACGCACACCGTTCCAGTGGGCTCGGGCAGGATCAGAATGCAGTCGGCGCGCGCGCCGCCCTTGAGCGTGTGCTGGAACGCATAGGCATCGGGCGGCAGACTGTTCCTGACCAGCGCTTCCAGCTGAACTTCGCCGAAGGCGCCGCGCGAGCGCTTGTCGCCGAGAATCTCCTGCAACGAGACGACATTGGTCGCCAGGCCTTCGATTTTTTTCTGCGCCTCGTCGATCACGGCCAGCCGCGTCATCACCGAGGTAAAGGTTTCGTTGGTTTTCTTGAAACCTTCGTCGAGCCGTTCGGCCACCTTGCCGGAGATTTCGTTGAGGCGGCCATCGACGGTTTGCGAGAGCTGCTGCACGCGTTCGTTGAAATGCGCGGTCATGCCCTTCAGTGTTTCCTGCAGCAGGCTCTGCTCGGCACGCCCCTGCTCGATCAGCTTTTCCAGCATCGCGGTCTGGAACTGGCCGAACTGGCCGGTGACCGTTTCGCGCGTCTCGGCCAGGCGCTCGGCTTGCGCCACCTGCAGCGCCGACAACTGGGATTGCATGCGGTCGGACTGCTGCGACAGGCCCGTGTGCAGGTCGGTCAGCACGGCCCGGTGGCGCGCTTCCATGTCCTGCGTCAGCAGCGCGGGCAGGCCGGATTGCAGGTGTTGCTGTTGGCGAACTTGCCGGAATAGCGCCAAGCCAAGCAACAAGATCAGCGCAAGGCCGGCGACGAGGGAAATTTCGACGAGACTCATGGCCGGATTATACGGCGCCAGTGGAATTGAAAACGCCCCGCTTGAGGCGGGGCGTCTGGGTTTGTTGCTTGAATGGGCCTAACCGGGATCAGGCTGCTGCGCGCGACGCTTTCTTGCGCTCATGCTCCTGCAGGTGGCGCTTGCGGATGCGGATCGACTTCGGCGTGATTTCCACCAGTTCGTCGTCGTCGATGAATTCCACCGCGGACTCCAGCGTCAGCTTGATCGGCGTGGTCAGGCGCACGGCTTCGTCGGTGCCGGACGAGCGCACGTTGGTCAGCTGCTTGCCCTTGATCGGGTTTACCACCAGGTCGTTGTCGCGGCTGTGGATGCCGATGATCATGCCTTCGTACAGCTTGTCGCCGGGGGAGACGAACATGCGGCCGCGATCTTCCAGTTTCCACAGTGCATAGGCGACCGCCTCGCCGTTGTCCTGGCTGACCAGAACACCGTTGTGGCGACCGGGCAGATCGGCCTTGACCGGGCCGTAGTCGTCGAACACGTGGCTCATCAGGCCGGTGCCGCGCGTCATGGTCATGAAGTCGGACTGGAAACCGATCAGGCCGCGTGCCGGAATGTGGTATTCCAGGCGTGTGCGGCCATGGCCGTCAGACTCCATGTTGGTGAGCTCGCCGCGGCGGCGGCCGATTTCTTCCATGACCGCACCCTGGGTGTCGTCTTCGAGGTCGATGCTGAGATTTTCATACGGCTCACACTTTTCGCCGTTGATTTCCTTGTACACCACGCGTGGTTTGCCGACGGCCAGTTCGAAACCTTCACGACGCATGTTTTCCAGCAGGATGGTGAGGTGCAGTTCGCCACGGCCGGAGACGCGGAACACGTCGGCGTCGCCGGTCTCGTCAACGCGCAGGGCGACGTTGACCAGCAGTTCCTTCTTCAGGCGCTCGCGGATCTGGCGGCTGGTCACGAACTTGCCTTCGGTGCCGGCCAGGGGGGAGGCGTTGACCATGAAGTCCATGTTCAACGTGGGTTCGTCGACCGGCAGCACGGGCAGGCCGATCGGGTTGTCCTTGTCGCAAATGGTGACGCCGATACCGATGTCGTCCAGGCCCGAAATGATGATGATGTCGCCGGCTTCGGCCTCGTCCACCGGCACGCGCTCCAGGCCTTTGAAGCCCAGCACCTGGTTGATGCGACCGCTGGCGACCTGGTCTTCATGGTTCATGACCACCACTGGCATGCCGGGCTTGATGCGGCCATTAAGCACGCGGCCGACGCCCAGACGACCGGTGTAGGTCGAGTAATCCAGTGCGGCAATTTGCAGTTGCAGCGGTGCGTCGGGCGAGCCGGGCGGAGTCGGTACGTGCTTGAGCACCGTATCGAACAGCGGGGTCATGTTGTCGGCCGAACCGCCTTGTGACGGCGCATCCTTCAGGTCCATGCATGCCCAGCCATTGAGGCCGGATGCGTAGATGATGGGAAAGTCGAGCTGGTCGTCGGTGGCGCCGAGCTTGTCGAACAGGTCGAAGGTTTGATCAACCACCCAGTCCGGACGCGAACCGGGACGGTCCACCTTGTTGATCACGACAATCGGACGCAGGCCAAGCGCCAGTGCCTTCTTGGTGACGAAGCGTGTCTGCGGCATCGGGCCTTCGACGGCATCGACCAGCAGCACCACGCCATCGACCATGCCAAGCACGCGCTCGACCTCGCCACCGAAGTCGGCGTGGCCGGGAGTGTCGACGATGTTGATGTGGTAGTCACCGTAGGTGATGGCGGTATTCTTTGCCAGAATGGTGATGCCGCGTTCTTTCTCCAGGTCGTTGGAGTCCATGACCCGCTCGTCAACCGCCTGGTTGTCGCGGAAGGTGCCGGATTGTTTGAGCAGCTGGTCGACCAGCGTGGTCTTGCCATGGTCGACGTGCGCGATGATGGCGATGTTGCGTAGCTTGCGGGACATGATGGGTGCCGATTGCGGGAAACCCAGCATTATAGCATGGTTGCTTTACAAGCCTGGTTGACCGATTAAACTGCCTTGTTTAGCGTGCCAAGGGGTGTGTGCTCAAGCGCTCGTCGATGCGGTCGATGACACGCTGATAGCGTGCACTGCCTATGGGCCCGAAGCGGCGGTCAAACTCGGCCTGTGGCATGTATTCCGGCAGGTCGCGATAGTCCGGCAGCAGGTCGGCATCGCTGCGCGCGTTGGCCAACAGTTGGCGTATCTGGGCGGCTTCATCGCCGGTGGCGCGTTCACCAAGGCGCACACCGGCACGGTTGGCGGCCAGGTCGGTGAAGCTGAAGCCCGATCCCTTGTCTGCGTCTTCCTCTTCCTTGACCAGGCCGATGGCAGTGGCCAGACGGCTGCTTCCGTTCACGGTAAGCGCGGCTGAAATCACGAAATGCTCGGCAAAATCGCGGCGTTCGTGCAAAGACAACAGAACGCGGGGTGCCCGACGGATGGACCGGCTGTCGCCTTCCAGCAGTTTCGGCAAGCTGATGCCCGCCAGATACGCGGCCAGTGCGGTGAGTGCGGCTCGGTTTTCCATCCGCGCATCGCCACCGGCCAGAAGTGCCTGCGCAAACAAGGGGGACATGATGGTGGCCAGGGGAACGGTACTGCCGTGCGGGTAGGGCTTGAGGAGCACGTCCAGTTGCCCGGCATAGGCAAGCATGCGCACCTGGTCTTCTGGCGCAATCAGCAACTCGGCACTTTTGCGTTCAATTTGGGTCAGCAGCTCCGGGTGCCAGCGGTAGTCCAGCGTGGCCTGGTTTTCGTCGAAATGCACTTGCGAGAACGCATCGGCAAGCGCCGCGTAGGTGTTGTCATGCCGCAGCCAGTGGTGCGTCAGGCGTGCTATCCAGTTCGCCACGGTGCCGGGGAGCGGCAAGCTGCCCAATTGCAGGCTCTGTATCTGCACCCCGTTGGGTATATCCGCCACTTCGGCGGTGATGTTGAGATAGCGCCCGAAGGGGTTGGCTGGCACGGCGAGCGTGGCCGTGAGCGTGGCCTGATTAGGCGTGAGATCGGCGGCGATGCCGCTGACGCGACGCAGTTCAACGGCGTAGTTGAGCAGGCGATTCAGTTCAGTTTCGTCGAGCCGGATGCTGTAGGTGACCTCGGGCGTCTGGCGTCGTGGGTCGTGTTTCTGGAACAGGGATTTGATCCAGGCCAGATCGGTGCGGTGGAATTCGGCAGGCGGCTCGATCGCAGGTTCATCGTCCAGCATCAGCCAGGGCAGAACGGTGAGCCCGGCCAGCACAGCTAAAAATACGCCCCCAAGAATCAATCGCCTCATGTTATTGCTGCTGGTTACGCATGAAATCGGCGGTCTTGAAAAACGCGGCTGTCAGTTCCTGCTGCATTGCGGCATCGATTCCCACGTCCTGCATGGCGCGCATCATGCAACCCATCCATTGGTCGCGCTCGGATTCGCCGATGGCGAAGGGCAGGTGGCGGCGGCGCAGGAAAGGGGGACCGAAGCGCTCAGTGTATTCCGGTGGCCCGCCGGTCCAGCCGCTCAGAAACCAGACGAGCTTGTTGCGTGACTCGGTGAGGTCTTCCGGATGCAGCTTGCGGATGCCGTAGTAATCGGGATCTTCGTCCATCAGGTCATAAAAACGGTCGACCAGCTGTCGAAGGATGCCACTGCCGCCCAGGCGTTCGTAATGAGTTTGCATGGTCTGGATCTGAATGACTCAGGCTTTCACGGGTTTGATGGTGGCCGCTGCAGCTTTGGCTCGTGTACGGGCGTCATCGATGGTCGCAGCGGTGGCTAGTGCCACGCCCATACGGCGGCGGACAAAGGCTTCCGGCTTGCCGAACAGACGCAGGTCGACACCGGGCATGCGCAAGGCCTCATCGACGCCTTTATAGGCAATGCCGCTTGCATCCATGCCGCCGTAAATGACTGCCGAAGCACCAGGCTCGCGCAGTGACACATCGACCGGAAGCCCAAGGATGGCGCGGGCGTGCAGTTCGAATTCATTCTGACGTTGCGTGGCCAGGGTGACCATGCCGGTGTCGTGCGGGCGCGGGCTGACCTCGGAGAACCACACCTGATCGCCCTTGATGAACAATTCCACGCCGAAAATCCCGCGCCCGCCGAGGTTACCGGTGACAGCCGCGGCGATTTCCTGCGCACGCGCATGTGCGGCGGGCGACATCGGCTGTGGCTGCCACGATTCGACGTAATCGCCTTTTACCTGAACATGCCCGATCGGTTCGCAAAAATGCGTTTCTACCTGCCCCGAACTGCCAAGTGCGCGCACCGTCAGCAGCGTGATTTCGTAGTCGAAGTCGATCACGCCCTCGACGATGACGCGCCCCTTGTCCACGCGTCCGCCGCGGGCGGCATCGTCCCAGGCCGCAGCCAGTTGACCGGCATCATCGACCCGCGACTGACCCTTGCCGGACGACGACATCACCGGCTTGATGATGACGGGATAACCCAGTTTTTCAGCCGCTGCCGTCATCTCGGCCAGGCTGTCGGCGAATACATAGGGCGACGTTGGAAGCTTCAGCGTTTCTGCTGCCAGCTTGCGGATGCCCTCGCGGTTCATGGTGAGGTTGGCGGCGCGTGCGCTGGGGATGACCTCAGCCAGTCCGGCGGCCTCGATTTCCAGCAGGGCTTCGGTGGCGATGGCCTCGATTTCCGGCACCACCAGGAGCGGTTTCTCGGCCTCGATCAAACGGCGCAAGGCCACGCCGTCGCTCATGTCGATGACGTGTGCGTGATGCGC
>JBFHXL010000015.1:0-15420 GCA_041599035.1 Thiobacillus sp.
AGATAATCGGTGAGATCTTCCGACATGCGTTTGGTCAGCGTCGTCACCAGCACGCGTTCGCCCACAGCAATGCGCTTTCGCGCTTCGCTCATCAGATCATCGACCTGGGTTCCGACTGGCCGCACCTCGACCACGGGATCGACCAGTCCGGTCGGACGCACCAGTTGTTCGACCACCTGCCCGGCGTGTTCGGCTTCGTATTTGGCCGGGGTAGCCGAAACGAACACGGTCTGCGGCATCAGGCCTTCGAATTCCTCGAACTTGAGCGGCCGGTTGTCGAGCGCAGACGGCAGGCGGAAGCCGTAATCGACCAGGTTTTCCTTGCGCGAACGGTCGCCCTTGTACATGCCGCCGACCTGCGTCACGGTGACGTGCGATTCGTCGATGAACATCAGCGCGTCTTTCGCCAGATAGTCGATCAGCGTCGGCGGCGGCTCGCCGGGCTTGCGTCCCGACAAGTGCCGCGAGTAGTTCTCGATGCCCTTGCAGAATCCCAGCTCGACCATCATTTCGAGATCGAAGCGGGTGCGCTGCTCCAGCCGCTGCGCCTCGACCAGCTTGCCGTTGGCGTAATACCACTCGAGCCGCTCGCGCAGTTCGACCTTGATCTGCTCGATGGCGCGCAGGGTCGTTTCGCGCGGGGTCACGTAATGGCTCGACGGAAACACGGTGAAGCGCGCCACCTTCGACAGGATCTGCCCGGTCAGCGGATCGAACAGATGCAGCGTTTCCACCACGTCGTCGAACAGTTCGACGCGGATCGCCGTTTCCGCATGTTCCGCCGGAAAGATGTCGATGACGTCGCCGCGCACGCGGAACACGCCGCGCTTGAATTCGATGTCGTTGCGGTCGTACTGCATCTGCGTCAGCCGCGCGATGACCTCGCGCTGGCTCATTTTTTCGTTCTCGCGCAGCAGCAGGATCATGCTGTGATAGTCGGACGGGTCGCCGATACCGTAGATCGCCGACACGGTGCAGACGATCACCGTATCGCGCCGTTCCAGCAGCGATTTGGTCGCCGACAGCCGCATCTGCTCGATGTGCTCGTTGATGCTGGAATCCTTTTCGATGAACAGGTCGCGCGCCGGCACGTAGGCTTCGGGCTGGTAGTAGTCGTAGTAGGAGACGAAATACTCGACCGCGTTTTCGGGAAAGAACTCGCGCATCTCGGAATACAGCTGCGCCGCCAGCGTCTTGTTGGGCGCCATCACCAGCGCCGGGCGCCCGGTTTGCGCGATCACGTTGGCCATGGTGTAGGTCTTGCCCGATCCGGTCACCCCCAGCAGGGTCTGGTAGGCCAGCCCGTCCTCGATCCCCTCGATCAGCTGGGCGATCGCGGTCGGCTGGTCGCCAGCCGGCAAAAACGGCTGAAACAGACGAAACGGGCTATTGGGGAAGGTGACGAACACAGGTAGAATCGCGCGACTTAAACCCGTCGATAGTAGCATCCCGCCTTTGCGGGTGCATGTAAGGAAACACTGTGGAACTTTCCCGCCGCGTACAGGCCATCAAGCCGTCCCCCACTTTGGCCGTCACCGCCCGCGCCGCCACGCTCAAGGCGAGCGGTCGCGACATTATCGGCCTCGGCGCCGGCGAACCCGATTTCGACACCCCGCAACACATCAAGGACGCGGCAATTGCGGCCATCCACGCGGGATTCACCAAATATACGGCGGTCGACGGCACCCCCAGCCTGAAAACGGCCGTCATCGCCAAGTTCAAGCGCGACAACGGCTTCGACTACACGCCCAAGCAAATTCTGGTGTCGTGCGGCGGCAAGCAGAGCTTCTTCAACCTGGTGCAGGCGGTGATCAACCCCGGCGACGAAGTCATCATCCCCGCACCCTACTGGGTGTCGTATCCCGACATCGTCATCCTCGCCGACGGCAAGCCGGTGATCGTCGAGGCCGGCATCGAGCAGGGCTTCAAGATCACCCCGGCGCAGCTGGAAGCGGCGATCACCGCGAAAACCCGGCTGTTCGTCATCAACAGCCCGTCCAACCCCACCGGCGCAGTCTACAGCCGCGACGAGCTGGCCGCGCTGGGCGACGTGCTGAGGAAGCATCCGCAGGTGCTGATCGCCTCCGACGACATGTACGAGCATATCCGGCTGAATGACGCGCCGTTCGTCAACATCCTCAATGCCTGCCCCGACCTCTACGACCGCACCCTGGTGCTGAACGGCGTCTCCAAGGCCTATTCGATGACCGGCTGGCGCATCGGCTACGCGGCCGGCCCCGAAGCCATCCTGCGCGCCATGACCAACGTGCAGTCGCAGTCCACGTCCAACCCCACCTCAATCTCGCAGTTCGCCGCCGAAGCCGCACTCAATGGCGACCAGGCCTGCATCACCCCGATGCTTGACGCCTTCAAGTCACGCCACCGCTACATCGTGGATGCGCTCAACGGCATTCCCGGCTTCAAGTGCGTGGACAGCGGCGGCGCCTTCTACGCCTTCCCCGACGTGCGCCCCGCGATCCAGAACCTGCTGGCGCGCGACGTCATCGAAGAAGGCACCGACATCGCCTTCTCCGAATACCTGCTGGAAAGCGCCGACGTCGCCGTGGTGCCCGGTTCGGCCTTCGGCGCCGAGGGCTACATCCGGCTGACCTTCGCCACCTCGCAGGCCAACCTGGAAAAGGCGATCACCCGCATCGCGGCTGCGCTGGCCTGAACGCTGGCCTGCCACTGCGCGAGCAGGTAGGCTAGCGTCATGCGCATCCCGCTCCTGCCTCCCACGCATGGCTCGTTGAGCTGGCTGATCCAGCTGGCCTACACCACCGTGCGCCTGTTCGGCCAGAACGGCCTGAAGAACCATGCCGCGGCAACCGCATTCTATTTTCTGTTGTCCGCCACCCCGCTGCTGCTGCTGCTGAGCTACGCCCTGCAACTGCTGGGCCACATCGCCGAAAACTCGGTGCCCGCCACCATCCTGATGGCCGCCCTCTACAACCAGATGCAGCTGGAAAGCCTCACCACCCTCGGCTTCATTCCGCGCCAGGCCCAACTGGCGGCCGGAGGCGTCGGCCTCGCCACCCTGGTTTTGTCATCGCGCGGCCTGGTCAACGCCGTGCATGGCGCGTTCCGCATCATTTTTCCCGACCGCGGCAAACGCAACATGATGCTGTCGTGGGTGCTGCCCCTCATCATCCTGCCGGTGCTGTTTCTGCTGATGGGGCTGGCCGCGCTGGCGCAGGTGACGCTGAGTTTTCTGGCACAGAACAATTTCATCGGCACCGGCAACGCCCAGGTCCTGCAGGTGCTCAATTCACTGTTCGGCTTTGCCATGGTGTGGGCGCTGTTGTTCGCTGCCTACTGGCGGCTGCCGCGGCGAAATCCGCGTGCGCGCGATGCGGCGATCTTCTCGCTGGCTGCCAGCATCAGCCTGGGGTTGCTGCTCGCCCTGTTCGGCGCGTTCTTCAAGCTGGAAAATTATCTCAGTCTCTACGGCGCGCTGGGCGGTGTGGTGTTTGTGCTGATCGGCGCCTATTTCGCTTTCTGGCTGCTGTATCTGTGGGCACAGGCGCTGTTCGCCTACGGCAAGGTCGACATCACCGCACTGGAAAAGCTCTTTCTCGGCAGCAGTGGCACAGGCGCCGGCAAACTCGAAAGCTATGTCTTCAGCGACACCAACCACCTGCTGGAAAAATACGGCGAAGTCCATCCCGCGGGCGATACCCTGATCGAGGAAGGCGACGACTCGCGCACCGCCTACTTCCTTTACGCCGGCCACGCCCTGGTCTTCAAAGACACCGACAATGGTCGCCGCCGACTGGGTGAACTTCACGAAGGCCAACTGTTTGGTGAAATGGCCTACCTGTTGAATGAAACACGCACCGCCTCGGTAATCGCCGAGACCGAAATCACCGTGCTGGCGTTGCCTCCCCATATCCTGGAAGAACTCATGCGCCACTCCGCCCCGCTGTCACGCCGCATCATCGACACGCTGTGCCAGCGACTGGAGCGGATGAACCTGGCGAACCCCGGCTGAAGACAACAAGCACACGTCCGGCCTGAACGGTATTTCGGGTGCGCCGCCAGTTAAAATATGGCAGCCGAGACTTGACCGATAAGGCCGCCGACTCTAGAATGCGCGCTCTCCCATTCCCCGATAGCTCAGTCGGTAGAGCGACGGACTGTTAATCCGCAGGTCCCTGGTTCGAGCCCAGGTCGGGGAGCCAAATTCGAAGAGCCTCGCAGCGATGCGGGGCTTTTTCATTTGCCCCAGCAGGGCACGTTCACGAACTCGTGGACAGCGGTCATCCCTTCAGCCTTTAGTACCGCAGGACCATGACGAAAAACCCATATGGCGCATAAAGCCATGGGGCTAAAATGGTACGGGAGTCATATACCAACCCCGAGAAACCGCCTCCACTCAGATCGTCGCCATGGTCAACCACCTGCTCTCCTTGCCGAACGAAATGGGCCTGATCATGCCCCTGGCAGGCCTGCTTATTCTTGTGGCCTCTCTTGTTCCGCTCCGCAGGCTGATGGCGATACTTCCTGCCGGTTCGCTGCGCAGGAAGTGGCTGTTCATGAATGGGTTGATTTTCATCCTGATCGCCTCTTATCTCGGCTACATCGTGACAATCTGGAGCCGGCCTGGAGACTGGGTCAGCCCGCCGATTCCCGGGATCCTGTTCCTGGGCAGCATATTTGTGTGGCTGACGATCAAGCTTTCGCTGCAAACCGCTGTCAGTCTGCAGCGAATCGACGTGCTTGAGACAGAGAACATTACCGATTCCCTGACGAAGGTTTACAACCGCCGCTATCTGAATCGCCGGCTTGCGGAAGAAGTGGCAAGAGCCAAAAGGCACACCCTCGCGCTTTCCATCCTGATGATCGATATCGATCACTTCAAGCAGATCAATGACACATACGGCCACCAGGCCGGAGATGCCATCCTGAGCATGTTGGGCAAGCTGCTGATGGCCGCGTTTCGTGATGAAGACATTGTCGCGCGATACGGGGGAGAGGAATTCCTGGTGATCTGCACCAATACGGCCATCGACGAGGCCGCGCTGGGGGCAGAACGCCTGCGCGGGCTGCTTGCGGCACACCCGTTCGAGATTCCTGATGGCTCAGGCAACAAGCCCTTTCAGATCAGTGTCAGCATTGGGGTGGCCGGCCTGGGGGCGAACCTCGACGACAAGGACAAACTGGTGAAAGCCGCAGACCAGGCGCTATTCCGCGCAAAAAGAGAAGGCCGGAATCGTGTCGCCGTCGATGCAGGCACAGCCTGAGAGCGCCGGACCCGCAACGTTCTCCCCCTTGTTCCCGATACATCGCCAGAACACCCGTTCGGGACTCGCCCAGATGGCGGCACCGCGGCAGTGGGGTGATGGCCATTTGTTACACTTGCCGCATGGCGAAACAGACAAAAGCGGTGCAACTCAAGGCTGACGGGCGATTCTGGCTGACTCTCGATGGCAGGAATTTTCTCGGGCGCGGGCGCGTCGATCTGCTGCAGCGCATTCGCGAAACCGGCTCGATTTCGAAAGCCGCCAAGGCCATGAAGATGAGCTACAAGGCGGCATGGGACGCAGTCGATGCGATGAATGCGGCCTGGGGCACGCCCCTGGTTGAAAGCGGCCCCGCAGGAAGCCGCCTGACAGCTGAGGCGGAGCACCTGATTACCGCGTATCAAAAGGCCGCCGCGCGACACGCCACGTTTTTGGAAAAACTGGCAGAAACCCTGCCCGAACCCATGTCCTGAATTTGTTGCCGAAAGCCGCCGGGAACGCGCTTGCAAAACCTCGGTGGCGCGCTTTCGCATGCCTTCTTTCTTCGGGCAACCATCCGCTCGCGTCTTGCGCGACCCCGAATACCCGGACAGGCCGCAACCCTAGCAAATCAGACGCTTTTCGCACGCCATGTCATTGCACGTCAAATGGATTTGCTCAATGGCAAGTGGCCTGCCTTCCTGAACCGCCGTACCGGACGTATAGGCCCTAAACGCATCGTTAACGGTATCCTCCATCCTCTCATCCCAGGGAGATTGCAGGACAACGTGCGCAACGCCCTCCTTGCCAACCTCGGCAAGCGGTATTCCACCGAAATACTTGGAATACAGCCCGAAATACTTGGAATACAGAATGCGGATCGTATCGGGGAAAACATGCTTGATGCGGACGAAAAATTCGCTGCCCTTGGTTTCAAGCGAGTCCTGCTCGCACAGGATGACCTGCGCCCCCTGGGTGCCGAGCTTGGTCAGCGCCTCGCTTGTGCTTGCCGCTGTCATGATGGTTCGATCTTCTTGCTGAAGCAGGCGCGCAAGCGCGTTCCGTACCACCGGATCGCTATCGACGATCAACAGCGTTTGCCCGGTTTGCTCGCGTAGCAGTTCCCGAAACTCCAGTTTGCGGCCATAGCGAAGCATGTGTTCGGCGTCTTCCTGCGGCACAGGGCGACTGAAGTAATAGCCCTGGAGTTCGTCGCAACCAATGTATTTCAGGAAGGCAAGCTGGGCCGAATTTTCCACCCCTTCAGCCACGACTTCCAGTTCGAGGCTGTGCGCCAGGTTGACCGTCGCCCGCACGATGGCCGCATCGTCGGCGTCTTTCGTGATGTCGCTGACAAACGAGCGATCTATCTTCAGCACATCGATGGGGAACAGCTTGAGATAGGACAAGGATGAATAGCCCGTGCCGAAATCGTCCACCGCCAGCGTGATGCCCAGCCTCTTGAGCGTGTGGAGTGTCGCGATGGCCGTCTGCGTATCGTGCATCACCGTACTCTCGGTAATTTCCAGTTCCAGCTGGCGCGGATCAAGACGCGTTTCAGCAAGCGCCCGTTTCACGCTTTCGACCAGGTTGGGTTCGCTAAATTGCCGCGCCGACAGATTGACCGCCATTTTCATTTCGGGCAGCCCCGCGTCCTGCCATGCCCGGGCACACCTGCAGGCTTCGCCCAGCACCCAGTCGCCGAGCGGCACGATGAGGCCGGTGTCTTCTGCCACACCGATGAAACGATCGGGACCCACCAGTCCTTCACGCGGATGATTCCATCTCACCAGCGCCTCGAATCCGAGGATCTGGCCGGTTTTCAGGCTCACGCGCGGCTGATAGTGCAGCACCAGCTCTTTTTGCTCGATGGCCACTCTCAGGTCCTGCTCGGTATCCACCCTGGCCCGCAGGCGTGCATCCATCTCCGCGACATAGAACCGGAATCCGTTGCGGCCATCTTCCTTGGCGCGATACATCGCCACATCGGCATTGCGCAACAGCGTCTCGGCATCCTCGCTGTCCTGCGGATACACCGACAGCCCTATGCTGCCGCTGATATGCACCTCGCGTCCGCTGACGGTGAACGGTCGCGCAAAAATGTCGAGCACCTTCTCGGCGACGATCACCACGTCGGGAATCTGTGCGATGTCCGTCAGCAACAGGATGAATTCGTCACCGCTCTGCCGGCCGACGCTATCGCCCGACCGCAGCACGCCTTTTATCCGCTCTGCCACCTGTTTCAGCAGTTCGTCTCCCGTCGCATGTCCCAGGGTATCGTTGATTCCCTTGAAATGATCGATATCGAGATACGCGACCGCAAGCAGGCGTCCGGCCCGCTGCACGCGGGGCAGGGCCTGCTGCAGGCGATCCAGCATTAGGGTCCGGTTGGGAAGATCGGTCAGTCCGTCGTGGGTGGCCTGGTAGCGCAACTGGTCCTCGTATTGCTTGCGTTCCGACATGTCCCGTGCGACCACCAGCACCGATGTGACGCTGCCCTTTTCATCCTTCTCCGGACTCATGCGCACGTGGAAATAGCGCAATTCCAAGGGCGGCACATTGATTTGACACTCGAGTAGCGTTGACTCTCCGCTATCGAATACCGACCGCACGCCGCGCTGCCAGGCTTCGGCCTCTTCCTGCGGCAAGCCCAGTTCGCTCCAGGATTTTCCCAGGCACTCGGCATTGCTGCGGCCGATGACAAGCTGAACCGCAGGGTTTACGTAGGTGAAGCGCATGTCGCGATCGAAACGGGCGATCACGTCCTGCGCATTTTCGACCAGAGCCTTGAACTCCTGGGAATGACGGCGGACCATGTTTTCCATTTTCCAGGTCGCACTGACATCGCGAACCATCACAATGTCATGGCGGCGGTCGGTATTCAGCAGGATCGGCGACAGGCTGATCTCGACATGGAGAATGCGGCCATCCTTGTGCCGGGCCACAAGCCTCCCGAGCGCCATCGGCCGGAACACCGGATTGGCAGAATAGCGCTCCCGATGCGCCACATGCGCGGCCCGCATGGATTCAGGCAGCAGTATTTCGACTTTCTGGCCGATCAGCTCGGCCTGCCCATAGCCCAGCATCGTTTCCGCCGTGACGTTCGACAACACGATACTGCCGTCGGCATCGATCAGAAATACCGCGTCAGGCGTGGCGTCGAACATGAGGCGGAAACGTGTCTCGCTTTCTTTCGCCGTTCGTTCGGCCTTCGCCAGCTCCTGGTAGGGCAGGCGCACCACCCCCACAAGCACGCCATGATAAAGATAGGCATATGCCATGACCTTGTACACATGGCCCATCAGATTGAACCCGTCGCTTACCTGGGAATAGAGCGTGAAGGACAACTCGCTCAAGATCATGAGGCCCAGGGCGGCGAAAATGGAGGGCGCCACATAAGGAGATTGCGCGCCGCTGCGTACGACAAGGATGAACGCAGTCAATGCAAGCAGCGCAATGATGAAATACTCGGCAGCGATCTTGATCGGCGTCAGCCCCTGGCCGGGAACGAAGGTCGCAGGAATCCATTCGGGATGGAACAGCGCGATCCAGTACACCATTGCCGTCCACGCCAGTGCCGCAAGCAGCGCCAGGTAACGAATGTGTCTGTGGAAATTCAGCTGTGGCAGGGACACGGTCATGAGCAGCGTGCCTGCGGCCGTGACCCGTGCGGCGAGCCAGAAGTTGATGGCCTTTTCCGGTCCGGATGGCGTCACGAGATCCGGCATTCCCGCATAGGACAACAGGTGTGCGATGTCCAGCAAACCCACGGCCAGAAATGAGGTGGACAGCAGGATCAGGGAAACCGAGCGACGTCCGTCCGACGCGTGCCAGCCGACCCCGAAGATCATGCCCGCGACCATCACGGCCAGAATTTCCACTGTCGTATGGAAGCTCAGGTAGCCATCGATGGAAACCACGATGCCCTCGGCCATCCTCATGACGAAAAAGCAGAACAGGATGACCGAGAATCCGAGCACCCCGCCGATGGCAAGCATTTCCCTGGAAAAAAACGCAGGCGGATTGACGCCCTGCTCGCTATGGCCGGCCGTCATTGGTCGTCGCCCTTCTTCGTGTCTGCGGCGGCAGATTGGTTCGTATCACGCCGGGTCTGGTCGGGCATGCAGTGTTCTGCTGTCATTCTGACGATCTTTATCAATTCATCTGTTTGTATCGGCATATCGAGGACATGCTCGGCCCCTGCCTGCAGCCAGCGCTTTTGAAATATGTCTGACAGATCGCAACTCATCACTATCCTGCGTATCGACGGATGGTGCGCCTGCACCCATGCAAGCACCCGGAACGCCTCTCCATCCGGAAGATGGGCATTCGTGACGAGGATGTCCTGCGGCATCGCGTGCATCAAGCGCACCGCCTCTTCATGACTGGACGCGGTAGAAACGGCATCAACGTAATCGAGGCTGGACAGCACCGCTGCCAGACGTTCGCTCACAAGCCCGGAGTTCTCGACCAGCAGAATATTCACTTGCCCCACCCCATGACGGTCTGACTGGATTATCGGAGCCGGAGCCGGGATGGGTAAGTCGGCCCCATCTGATTCTTGGCGGCGTGTTGTCCGACATGCAGGTAGGAATCGTCCTACTGCCGGGCGGTGTGGGGCCGGTGACGTTGGCGCGTTGTGCGGAAGGGATTAGCTGGATGGGCTCAAGCAGGCTGACCGCCCGTTCGCCAAGGCGGGCGCGCACGCACCCGTTGAAAACAGGATCAATCCGCGCCTGAAATCAACCCTCGATCAGATGCTGGCGAATGGCGTAGCGAATCAGGTCGGTCTGGGTGTGAAGTCCCATTTTCTCCATCATGCGCGATTTGTGCGTGCTGACCGTCTTGACGCTCAAGAAGAGTTCGTCAGCGATTTCGCTCACCGTCTTGCCGGCGGCAAGCATGCTGAAAACCTGGAATTCCCGCTCCGACAGGCTTTCATGGAGCGGGGCTTCGATGCTTTCCGGCGAGAACACGAACGACTCGACCAGCACGGGGTCGATAAAATTGCCCCCGGCTGCGACTTTCCGGATCGCCTCGATCAGAATCGCCGACTCGCTGTCCTTGGTGAGGTAGCCCGCGGCACCGGCCTTGAGCGCACGGCTGGCGATCTGTGCCTCGATGTGCATGCTCAACACCAGAATCGGAAGACCGGGGTGCGCTGCATGTATTCGCTCGATCAAATCGACGCCAGACAGGCCCGGCATGCTCATGTCCAGCAGCACCAGATCGCAGGGCGTTTGCCTGAGGGAATCCAGCAGCGCCTCGCCGTGACTGACCTCGCCGACGATAGTGACCTCGGGCAATAAGGCGAGGATTTGTATCAGACCCTGTCGAACAATGGCATGGTCATCAGCAATCTGGATCCGGATCATGGGGCGGTCAAGGCTTTCACAAGAATGGCGGGGAGAGGCAATCGGGTCTGTTGCAGGGATATTGTCATTCAAGGCGCAGGAATCGTCACCATAACCGAAGTGCCGGTGCCCGGATGACTCGTGACGGTCAGTTCCCCGCCCAGCATGGCCGCGCGTTCCTGCATGCCCAGCAGACCGAAGGTTTTTCCCGGCACCCTGTCCGGCTCGAAGCCGATGCCATTGTCGCGCACCTCAAGCCTGAGCAGGCCCTTCGCATGCTCAAGCGAGATGTCCACCCGGTTGGCCTGGGCATGCCGGATAACATTGGTCAGCGATTCCTGCACGATTCTGAACAGGCCGGTGGCCTGGGCATCACTCAGGCGAACATCTTCGTGGGTCAGTTGCAGATGGCAGCGGATGCCGGTCCGCCGGGACACGTCGTTGGCCAGCCATTCCATGGCCGAAACCAGACCGAGATCCAGCACCAGGGGACGCAAGGATGTCGTGACCTGGCGCACGACCCGCAGCGTCTTGTCGATCAGGGTTCTCATGGTGCCCAGCCGCTCCAGCGGCGGCCCCGACACCCCTTGCAATTCCATTCCCAGCAGGGTGGTGTCCATTTTCAGGGCAGTCAGCAACTGCCCCAGTTCGTCATGAACCTCGCGTGCGATGTGCTTGCGTTCCTGTTCCCTGATGCTTGCATCATGCGCGGAAAGCTCGCGCAGCCGTACCTTCGAACGCTCGAGCTGCAGCTGGTTCTGCTTGTGCGCGGTGATGTTGAAAATAATACCGTCCCATACCAGGCCGTCGTCTTTCACGACCCGCGGCATCGCCCGCAGATTGATCCATTTTTCCTCGCCCTGCCTTGTGTGGATGCGGCCTTCCCAGTTCCACGATTGCAGGAGGCGCGCGGAACGCTCGAGCGATCCCTTGAAAGCAGGCAGGTCCTCCCCATGGATCATGTCCTGCAGGACCGTGAAGTCCCGCTTCAGGTCTTCGTCTGTCACGTCCAGCACGTCGATCACGCCGCCGCTTACATAGGAAAGCACGCCATCCGGATGATCCGCAGATTTGCGCAGCTGGAACACCATGCCGGGAAGGTTTTCCGCGATTGCGCTGAACGTGGCTTCTTGTTCGCGCAATTCTTCTTCCGCGATCCAGTGTGCGGTCACATCCTGGACCACGCCGATCATGCGCAGGGCGCGGCCCGCCGTATCGCAGAGCACTTCCCCGGTTTCATGCACATGACGCAGCGTGCCATCAGGCCGGATGATCCGGTGCGCAATATCGTAGGGCGCCTCTCCCCGCATGGCATGATCGATTGCATCCTGAAGCGCAGCACGGTCTTCGGCATGAACCCGATCGAGAAAGTTTTCGAATGTGGGCACGATCTGCCCGGGGACAAGCCCAAAGATGCGGTAGATCTCGTCAGACCAGGACAATGATCCGGTTTCGACATCCCATTCCCAGTCACCCAGGTGCGCGACACGCTGGGCATTCGCAAGCGCCGCCGCAGTGCGCCTGATTTCCAGTTCCGCATGGCGTGCCTGGGTGATGTCCTGGTTGACCACGATGGCCCCGGTAACCTCGCCCTCGTGCCCTTTCAAGGGCACGGCGGAATTCAGAATGGTCTTGCGTGAGCCATCGAAGCATTGAATATCCACGACTTCATTGATCGATGTCTCGCCTTTTCGGATGGCGCGGGCAAGTGCCCAGTCCTCGGCCTCGATTTTTTTCCCGGTCTCGGCCCACCACCCCTTGTACTCCTGGTAGCCATCGATCCCGACCCATGCCGCGCCTTCCCAGATGCGCTTGCCCGTTGGATTGCTGCGAATCAGAGTGCCGCTTGCATCCGCTATCCACACCCCGACCGGAAGCGTATCGAGAACCCTGGACAGCAGTTCCTCGCTCTGCCGGAGAGACTGTTCGGCAGCCTTGCGCTCGCCAATATCCAGAATGATGCCGACAAAACGCTGCGCATTTTCGATGCGATATTCGGCGATGGCCACGTCGATCGGGAACGAACGGCCGTCCTTGCGAAGCCCGATCATCTCGCGCAATTTCCGGCTCACGGTCTTCGGCTCCTGGCGGTTCAGGTAGCGGGCAACATGAAGGCCGTGACTGCTGCGATAGGGTTCCGGCATGAGCAGGCCGAGGGAACGCCCCACCAGTTCGTCCTCGCGGTAGCCGAACATGCGCACGCCTTCGGCATTGATGCCCTGGACAGTGCCGTGCTCATCAATCGTGACGACTGCGGCGGGCACATTGTCCAGAACCGCTCTCATGCTGGATTCCGCATGGGCAAGACGCTGAACGATGGATCGCAGCCGCGCGTACATGGCTGCGGTTCCCGCCGCAGCGAAAATCACGAAAACCAGCATGGCCAGCCAATAGTCGGTGCGGATGGGTGCACGCAGTTCCTGCGTGTCCATCTTCAGCACCATGCCGAGCCCCAGTTCGCGCAGGGGTTGATAGGCCGCCATGACCTCCTGATTGCGATAGTCGGCGCGAATCGTGATGCCCGACTCGCCGTTGAGCGCGAAATGCATGGGAAGCGGGTCGCCGTTATTCATCCGCGGCAGCCTGACGCCACCCGGACTCAGGCGCGAGGGAAAGCACAATACGAACGCCCCCTTGTCTGCGCAAACCACGACTTCGCTGCTGCGGCCCGTTCCGGTGCTGAATTGTTCATCCAGGTCAGGCAGGCGCAGACGGACGAATATCTCGCCCACTTCCTGTGCGCCATGGCTGACCGGACGCGTCACGGCAAGCTGCCAGCCATGCGCCCATTCCAGCCGGGCACCGGGCGTGGCCAGGGGGGCGCTCATCTCCGCCATGGGTGCGAGGCTGCCCTGCGCCAGCAACACGCGGCCGCTCTGGTCGCGCAGTCTGAGCCCTGCCACCGTCTGCGCATCGAGCGTCTGCCGGATTCGCTCCATCTTGCTTGCGGCGGCCACCCGGTCCTCCGCCACCAGCGCATGCTCCAGTTCGCTCAAGCTGACCGCATCCTCGACGCGTTTGATCGTGCCCTGGATTTCGTGCTGCATCAGCAATGCATGGGTGGCGAGTGCGTTCTTCTGGGTTTGCTCGAACACGCCCATGCCTTGACGCAGCACGATCCCGATGGCGATGGTGCCGGACAGGGTGAGCAGCAGGCTGAAACCGATAACGGTCTGGAAAATGATGCGCCGGTCTTCCCGGCCGGCATAGTAGCGCTGTATGAGTGCACGCCTGGACGCCGCACGGAAAAGTCCGAACGCCAGCAGCAGAAAGCCGATCGACGCCGGTGCGCTCATGATGCCCATGAAAGGGTAGGTCACCTGGAACAAAACCAGCTGCAGAACGTGGGTGACCGTCCCCATCATTCCGAAGACCGCAAGGGCGGCAATCAGGGCATGGAGCGTCAGGATGCCCCAGGCCTGACGGAGGCGGTCAAACGCAATGATCACCAGCCCGCTGACGAAAAAGGCCGCCGCGGAATAAAGCGTCAAATTTCCGGGCCATTGCCACAGCGTGCCGCCAGCCTCGCCGATGCCATTCAAGAGCAGCCGCCATGGGCCTGAAGCGGCCCCACCCCCGAGCGCCTGAAGCAGCACGATGCCGGCAACCAGCATGATCCCGCTTGCCAGCACGGTCTGCGAGCGCAGCCGCATGGCGGGCCGGAGCACTTCCGACAGCAGCGCCAGACCGGCCATGACGAAACAGAGCGCCGTATTCAGCCCCATTCCCTCGACGCCCCAGACGAAGCGTTTCAGGGTGAGCGGATCCAGCCAGACGCCCAAGAGCACAGCGAGCCCAAGCAGGGTGATCACGGCACCAGGCGCTAGAACCAGTAAAAGTTTGGAAATTGAATTCATCTCAGGCCGGAGAAGGATCGATGCCGCGCGGCAACATTGTATCCAAACTCAGCGGGCTGCCCGTGGCGGGAGTGCGCCTCCACCTCCGGGGATGCAGGAACGATTCAACGCGCTCCCGCCAGCCAGCCGCCTGCTCCCGATGGTGCACGGATGTATGCATGACACCCATTCGCATGGCCCGTATTCAGCTGTCCCGTCCTTTTGGTCGCCGCGGACTGAAGCGGAGCGGCACGGCCATCGAAGGCGCGGTTTCGAGGACGTGCTTCTTGATCCGGCCCATGACGTGCATCTCGCACGGCTTGCAGTCGAAACGCAGGGTGAGTTTTTCGCTGCCGTTGATCAGCGTCAGCGGCGCGGCGCGCAGCGTGCCCTGCACGCCGGTGACGCCCTTGGCCTGCTTCGGGCACAGACTCAGCGAATAGCGCACGCAGTGCTTGGTGATCATCAGCGACACCTCGCCGGTTTCCTCGTGGGCTTCGTAGGCGGCGGCAATGATCCTGACGCCATGCCTGGCGTAGAAGTCGCGCGCCTTGTGGTTGGATACGTTGGCCAGATAGGTCAGCGTGTCTTCGGGGTAGATCGCCGGCGGCTCGACCCGCAGGGTGCGCTGGGGACGCACGTAGGACTTTTCACGCTCGGCCTCCAGCGCGGCGACCGCATCGCGGCGCAAGGCATTGATGAAGGAGGCCGGAACGAACCAGGGCTGCGTCAATTCCAGCGCCATACCCATCGCGGCAAACGGCGTGGTGCCGAGCTTGCCGAGATGCTCGCGCAGGCTGGCCTCGGCCCTGGCTGCATCCTTGGCGGTCTCTTTGATGTGAGCCGCAGCCGCCGTGGCCGCATGGCCGTCTTCGTCGGTCAGCGTCAGCGCAAATCCATCGGCCGTTTCCTGCAGCCGCAGCCACACGCCGATGCGGCGCTCGCTGGATGCATTGTCGAGCATGCGCGTCCAGTTCATGTCGCGATTGCGGCTGACCAGGGTCCCGG
>JBFHXL010000016.1:0-15377 GCA_041599035.1 Thiobacillus sp.
CAGCCACAGCGGCAAGGTCACCACCCACAGGGCGATGAACACGACGATTGCGATCACCGCATTCCACACGCTGCCGACGAAGCCGCCGCCATTTTCGCGCGCAAGCTGCGGATAGTCACGTTCGGCCACCACGCGTATCAGCGCCGGCATCGCAAACAAGGCGGTGAGAACAAGCGCGGTCAGCATCACCATCGGCACGAACAGCATCAGGTGCAGCAGCACCTGAATGCCGCTGGCAATCCATACCGGCTCGACTTCGGCCAGCCAGACCTGGATGCCCATTTTGTCGAGTCCATATTCGAGCCAGCCGGAGAAGGTGCCCCAGAACGTGATGCCCAATGCCAGCCACAGCAGCAGGGCGACCAGCATCGGCCAGACCACCACCCACAACACACGCAGACTGAAAAGGTCGCGCAGGGCGCGCGCAACGGAATCGAGGATGGTGGTCATGAGATCGGCCTCAAGGCAGATTTGGGACGGAACACGGCGATCGTGTCCGGCCGGGCTTCAAGATACGGCCCGCCGATCAGGTCGATGCAGTAGGGCACGGCGGCAAAGATGCCGTCGAGCGTTTCCTTGATCGCCTTGGGCTGTCCCGGCAGATTCAGAATCAGGCTGGCACCGCGGGTGACGCCGACCTGGCGCGACAGGATCGCGGTCGGCACGTATTTCAGCGACACCGCGCGCATCGCCTCGCCAAAGCCGGGCAGCACCTTGTCGGCGATGGCGAGGGTCGCTTCGGGCGTGACGTCGCGCGCCGCCGGCCCGGTGCCGCCGGTGGTGAGAATCAGGGCGCAGCCTTCGGTGTCGGCCAGTTCGATCAGCGCGGCCTCGATCTGTGCCTGTTCGTCGGGAATCAGGCGGGTGACGAACGCGGCCGGGTTGGCCACCACCTCGTCAAACCAGGCTTCGAGCGCGGGCAGGCCCTTGTCTTCGTAGACGCCGCTGCTGGCGCGGTCGCTGATGGATACGAGGCCGATGCGGATGGAGTCGTGGGTCATATAGTCGGAAAATGGGGTTGCGTGAATGCCTGAATTTATCAGAATGGAGGCAATGTGCTGAATGGAGCGTCCGCATGAACCTGGTCAAAATACTGCTGGCAGCAAGCTTTTTATGGACGACGACGGCACTGGCCGATCCGCCGCGAGGCTATCCGTTCGTCAGTTTCGATGCAGGACTCAAGGCGGCGCGCGCAAGCGGCAAGCCGATTTTTCTCTACTTCGGCCGTTATGGCTGCGCATGGTGCGAACTCACCAACAAGAAAACGTTTTCCGATGCGGCGCTGAAGAAGCTGTACCGGGACAATTATGAACTGGTGTACGTCGATGCCGAGTCGGGAAAACGGTTGACGCTGCCCAGCGGCGAGCGCATCACCGAGGCCGAACTGGGGGCGCGGTTGCAGGCGTTTGCCACGCCGCTGTTCGTCTATCTGACGCCGCAGGGCGACAAGATCGTGCAGATCCCCGGCTTCAAGACGGTGCAGGATTTCCGCGATTACGACCGCTATGTGCGCGGCGGGCATTACCGGCAGAAAACCCTGCTCGAATTTTTGAGCCCCCAATCGTGAGGGCCGCCTTCTGTTTGCTGGCGCTGCTGGCGAGTCCGGCACACGCCGCGTGGGAATGGAGCGATCCGCTGACCGTCAATTCGGCCCGCGGTGCGGCGATTTTTCCGCATCTGGAATCGGCCAACCGTCGCGGCGTCGCGGTGTCGGGCGACAGCGTGGGCGTGGTGTGGGAAGACAACCGCAGCGGCAGCCCGCAGTGCTATTTGGCGACCAAGCCTGCGACCGCGCCGGTCTTCGAACCAGAAATCCGGCTGAGCCGGGACGACTGCTTCGAGCCGGTGGTGGTCGCCTTCGATGCGGGCATGTTCGCGGCCGCGTGGGAAGAGGATGGCAGGGTGCATGTGCGGCTGCTGCCCGGCGGCGCGTCGCTGCAGTTGTCGCAAGCCGAGGCGGCACAGGTCACACTGGCCGCAGCGGGAGACCGGATCTATGCCGCGTGGTCGGAGCAGGCCGGGCGGTTCCGGCGCATCGTCGTCGCCCGGCTGGAAAGACAGGCCGACGACCTGGTCGTGAAGACCAGACGGCCGGTCGAAATGAAGATGCCGGTCGACGAACAGAGCTGGCCCGCGCTGGCGGTCAAGGCGGACGGCAGCGTGACGGTGGCGTGGGAAGACCGCCGCAACCGCCATACCGTGCCGATGGTCAGTTACAGCCGCGACGGCAGCCGCTTCGCGCGGCCGGCCCGCCTGACCGACAAGAAAAGCGGCAGCACGGACGGGCTGGGCGCGGGCAGCGGCGCGATGCGGCCGACGCTCGCGGCCTGGGGTGCACGGGGCGTGGCCGCCGCCTGGCTCGACAAGCGCGACTTTCTTTCCGGCTACGACGTCTATGCGGCGCTGGAAGGCGGGACGCGCCGCTTCGGCAAGAATATCCAGGTGCAGGACAGCTTCGGCGACAACATGGTGCAGTGGCACGCGCTGATCGTCGGCGACGCCGGCGGCCGGCTGCTCGCGCTGTGGGACGACGCGCGCGACGGCACACCCGATGTGTGGCTGGCCGAATGGGACGGCAAGGCCTTCGGCGACAACGTGGCGGTGCCCGCCGCGTCAGGGCCGGGCACGCAATCCGACCCGGTGGCGACGCTGGATGCCGCCGGATTCCTGCATGTGGTGTGGCTGGATCACGATGACAAGGCCGGCACGCGGGTCCGCTACACCCGCGCCGCGCGCAAGGCAGGGGATTGAATCAGGCGTTTGAATCAGATGTTTTGAATCAGATCCAGCCGCGCCGCTTCAGTCGCCGATACAGCGCCACCATGCCGATCCCGGTCAGCAGCAGCAAGGCAGGATACGCCCACGGCCACTTCAGCTCCGGCATGTTGACGAAGTTCATGCCGTAGAGGCTGAACACCACCGTCGGCAACGCCAGCAGGGCGCCCCAGCCCGCCAGCTTTTGCACCGATTCGTTCTGCTTCACCGACAGCGTGGCGAGATGAAACTGCATTGCGTCCGAGGTCGAGGCGCGCAGGCGGTCGATCGAGGCGGACACCCGCACCGTATGGTCGTGAATGTCGCGGTAATAGGCCTTGAGTTCCTTGGTGGACAGTTCCGGGTGCAGGCGAATCAGGTTCAGGGTGATTTCCTGCATCGGCTCGGTGGCATCGCGCAATGCGGTGAGGTCGCGTTTCATTGCGTACAGTTGTTCCAGAAAACCGCGCCCCGGTTTCGAATTGCTCATCAGCTGGATTTCCAGCGACTGGAATCGATCCTGCATGCTGTCGATCACCGGCCTGAACTGGTCGACGATAAGATCGAGCACCAGGTACAGCGCATAGGGCGTGGCGGCCTTGATGCCGTTGGGTCGGCGCTGCAGACGATCGCTTACCCGCTGATAGCCGCTGCCGCTGCCGTGCCGGATGGCGGCGACGAAATTGCTGCCGACGAACAAATGGGTTTCGCCCAGTTCGATGCGCGACTCCCACAGCTGCGCGGTGCGCGTGGCGATGAACATGTGCCCCTCGTATTCCTCGAGCTTGGGTCGCTGGTGGATCGAAATCGCGTCTTCCAGCGCCAGCGCGTGCAGCCCGAGTTCATCGCCCAGGCGCGTGATGGTCTGGCTGTCGGGCGACTTCAGTTCGATCCAGATGAAACGGTCCGCCTGGCCGACATGATCGCTGATGTCGTCGAACGCGATGGCCTGGGTTGTTGACTCGTGGAAAAGCAGGCAGTCGATGATGCGCTCCGTCAGGGATGCAGAAGGGCTGGCGTTCAGAAGGGCAGCGTGAGGCCGGGTGCGGCCTGCTGGAACACGCGGCGGAAGTCGGCCTGGATTTTTTCCAGGGCTGCGGCATCGTCGGCCTCGAAGCGCAGCACGATCACCGGCGTCGTGTTGGACGGCCGGGCCAGGCCGAAGCCGTTGGTGTATTCGACGCGCAAGCCGTCGAGCGTGATGATTTCCTGGGCGTCGGGAAAGTGCGCGGTTTTCTGCAGCGTATCCATCAGCGTGTAATGCTCGCCTTCCGCCATCTTGATGTTGAGTTCGGGCGTGTTCACGGTGTCGGGCAGGCCGTGCAGGGTGGCGTTGATGTCGGCCTGCTTGGAGAGATATTCGAGCAGGCGCGCACCGGCGTAGAGGCCGTCGTCGAAGCCGAACCAGCGTTCCTTGAAGAACACATGGCCCGACATTTCGCCGGCCAGCAGCGCGCCGGTTTCCTTCATCTTGGCCTTGATGAAGCTGTGTCCGGTTTTCCACAACAGCGGCCTGCCGCCGCGTTCGCGAATCCAGCCGAACAGCTTGCGGGTGGATTTCACGTCGAAAATGATTTCGGCGCCGGGGTTGCGGCTGAGCACGTCGTCGGCGAACAGCATCAGCTGGCGGTCGGGGAAAATGATGCTGCCGTCCTTGGTGACGACGCCGAGACGGTCGCCGTCGCCGTCGAAGGCAAGGCCGATTTCGGCATCGCTGGTTTTAAGCGCGGCAATCAGGTCCTGCAGGTTTTTCGGCTGCGAGGGATCGGGGTGATGGTTGGGGAAGTTGCCGTCGACTTCGCAGAACAGCTCTTCGACCTGGCAGCCCATGTCGCGGTAGAGTTTGGGGGCGAAGGCGCCGGGCACGCCGTTGCCGCAGTCGATGATGATCTTCATCGGGCGCGCGAGCTTCACGTCGGAGACGATACGCGTGAGGTATTCCTCTGCAATGCTGTATTCGCGGTAGCTGCCGCTGCCATGGGCCAGATCGTTGTTGACCAGGCGCTCGCGCAGTTTCTGGATCGTGTCGCCCGACAGGGTTTCACCACCGAGCACCATTTTCAGGCCGTTGTAGTCGGGCGGATTGTGGCTGCCGGTGACCATCACCGCGCTGTTGGTGCCGAGCTGGTAGGCCGCGAAATAGGTCATCGGAGTGGCGACCATGCCGAGATCGACCACGCCGATGCCGGCCTTCTGGATGCCGCGTGCCAGGGCGGCGGCCATGTCCGGTCCGGACAGGCGGCCGTCGCGGCCGATGCAGATTTCTTTCTGCCCGCGCGCCACAGCTTCGGAACCGATGGCGTGACCGATGGCCTCGACGATGTCCGCTGTGAAGGTTTTGCCGACGATGCCGCGAATGTCGTAAGCCTTGAAAATTTCCTTGGGGTATTCCACAGCCCGCTCCCTGAATGGTGATGTGCCGATTCTACCGCGCCCGATTATCGAAGTGCCGCATCAGCCGCTGTGTCGCTCCTGGTGATTGCGGGGAAAAATAAACGCAATGGCGGCATGAGGCCGGCGCCGGCGCCATCGCCGCCTTAGTGCAGCACCACGGGCGGGGGCGGTGCGGGGGGCGTGCCGCCGACCTCGAGCGGCGCGGCATGGTGCAGCATCATGTGCCAGCCGTCGGCGTCCTTGCGGTAAACGTTGGTCGCCAGAATTGGCGGGCGCGCCTCGCTCTCCTGGCCGATGGTCAGATATTCGCGCACGATGCGGATGACCCGGTCGGCTTCACGTATTTCGTGCGCCAGTTCGACCTGCACGCGAAACCCGGTGGCCGCCTCGAACATGCTGTGCCAGCCGGCTGCCACCGCGGCGTGCCCGTTGAGCGGCGCGGCCAGCGGATGGATGCAGACAATGCTGTCGTCTTTTCCCCAGACCGCCATCATGGCGTCGAGATCGCGCGTCTCGAAGGCCGCATAAAACGCCAGTTCGGCGGCTTCAGCGCTAACAAGGGCAGGTTGGGACATGGTCTTTGAATGGCCTGAAACAATTTGCATTGTAGTCAGGCTGCACGAACCGCGGACCCTGCGTCAGGGTCCGCGCGCATGTCAGTGATGGCCGCCGCTGGGCTTGCCTTTGAGGCGATAGAGCGTGCCGCAATAAGGACACAGCGCCTCGCCGCGCGACTCGATCGGCAGATAGACGCGCGGGTGGGAATTCCAGTCCGCATGCTGCGGCATCGGGCAGTGCAGGGGCAGGTCGGTCTCGCTGACCTCGATGACGCGCTGGGTGTTTTCGCCTTTGGGGCCGTTGTCGGGCTGTTCGCTCATCTGCTGCGCGCCTACTTGATCGGGGTGAGCCAGTCGGTGTGCTTGGCGGCGCGGCCATGCACGCAGTCGAAATACATCGCCTGCAGTTTCGCCGTCAGCGGGCCGCGCGTGCCTTCGCCGATGGCGCGGTTGTCGAGTTCGCGGATCGGCGTGACCTCGGCGGCGGTGCCGGTGAAGAAGGCCTCGTCGGCCGAATACACTTCGTCGCGGGTGATGCGTTTTTCAACCAGTTGCAGGCCGATTTCATCCGCCAGCCGGATGATGGTGTCGCGCGTGATGCCTTCCAGCGCGCTGGTCAGATCCGGCGTATAGAGCTTGCCGTTGCGGATGATGAATACGTTTTCGCCCGAGCCTTCGGCGACGAAGCCGTCGACGTCGAGCAGCAGCGCCTCGTCGTAGCCGTCCATCTCGGCTTCCTTGTGCGCGAGGATGGAGTTCATGTAGTTGCCGTTGGCCTTGGCCTTGCACATGGTGATGTTGACGTGGTGGCGCGAGAACGAGCTGGTCTTGACGCGGATACCGTTGTCCAGTGCTTCCTGGCCAAGATACGCGCCCCACGGCCAGGCGGCGACGATGACGTGCACCGACAGGTTCTTGGCCGAGATGCCCATCGCTTCCGAACCGAAGAAGGCCATCGGGCGCAGGTAGCCGGATTCGAGCTTGTTTTCGCGTACCACGGTGCGTTGCGCTTCGGAAATTGTGGCCTTGTCGAACGGCAGTTTCATGCCGAGGATGTGGGCCGAGCGGAACAGCCGGTCGGTGTGTTCCTGCAGGCGGAAAATCGCCGTGCCCTGTTCGGCCTTGTACGCGCGTACGCCCTCGAAGACGCCCATGCCGTAGTGCAGGGTGTGGGTGAGAACGTGGGTGGTGGCGTCGCGCCAGGGAACGAGTTTGCCGTCGTACCAGATGACGCCATCGCGGTCGGCCATGGACATGGTGAAGAATCTCTTTGCAAATGGAAAAGCGGAATTTTACCGGATTCCGGGCGCTGCAATGTGCTGCCGGATAAACTCCGCGCCCCTTTGGGGCAGGAATTTTACGGCTGGCATCGGCCGGCGCTGCGGCCCGCCGTGCGGCAAAGCGTTGCGGGCAGTTTGCGCAGCCGGCGCTGCAACGGCTACAGGTACGCCTTGGCCTCTTCTCCCGGGTCCGGAAGGCCGGCTACCCGCCAGGCTGCGCGCGGGGTCGGAAATAGATGCTGCATGCAGTCTGCGCTCTGTCCGGTCAGATGGCAGACATGGCTGAGTGCCGTCACGACACCGTGTTTGGCGTGCTCGCGCCGCAAGGCATGCAGCAGGCCGAACTGCAGTTCGTTGAGTTCGCCCAGTCCGTCGTGCCGGGCTATGCGGTCGGCCAGACTTTCGCTCCACAGCGACGGATCGATCAGAAATCCGTCGGGATCGAAAAGGGCCGGGTCGAGCGGCGTGTCCATGGCGGTCTCCTGCGCAGGATGGTTACATTGGTATGTATAGCATCGCATGCGCACAAGCGGCCCGGCATGGGCGAAACGACCGATGCGGGGCGCTAGAGGGTTTCCAGTTGCTGCACCAGCGTGCGAATCGGGGCGGGCAGCGCGGCATCGAGCGCGTCGGACCGGGGCAGCCAGATGTGTCCGGCTGGCGTCGTGGTCCGTGCGGCGAGATGAAGCCGTACCGGCCGGATATGCAATTTGAAGTGGGTGAAGCAGTGGGTGAACTGCGGCAGGGCCTGCTGCGACAGCGTGGTGAAACCGAAATGGTCGCGGCAGTGGGCGCCTGGGTCGGCGTCGATGGCGAGTTCGGGCAGGCTCCACAGGCCGCCCCAGATGCCGCGTGCCGGACGCTTTTCCAGCATCAGTTCACCACCCTGATGCAGTATCAGCATCTGCACCTGCCTTTCGGGCAGGGTCTTTTTGGGGCGCGGCGTCGGCAGTTCGCCGGTGCGGTTCCAAAGATAAGCGTGGCAGTCGGCGTTGAGCGGACAGGTCGTGCAGGCCGGCTGGCTCCGGGTGCAGACAAGCGCACCGAGATCCATCATGCCCTGGGTGTAGGCCTCGATTGCCCGGCGGGGCAAATGCGCTTCGGCACGTTGCCACAGCAGCGCTTCCACCTTCTTGTCGCCCGGCCAGCCGGTTATGCCGCCGTGGCGTGCCAGCACGCGCTTGACGTTGCCGTCGAGGATGGCGCAGTGCTGACCGAAGGCGAGTGCGGCGATTGCGCCGGCAGTGGAGCGGCCGATGCCCGGCAATTGCGCGATGGCATCGGCCGCGACGGGAAATTTTCCGCCCTGTTTTTCGACCAGGCTGCGCGCGGCGGCATGCAGGTTGCGCGCGCGGCTGTAATACCCCAGCCCGCTCCATAGCGAAAGAACCTCGTCCTCGTGCGCGGCCGCCAGCGAGTCGAGATCGGGGAAGCGACTTACAAAACGGTTGAAGTAGGGAATGACGGTGGCGACCTGGGTCTGCTGCAGCATGATTTCGGACAGCCAGATGCGGTAGGGGTCGCGGCCGCCCTGTCCGCACGCGGCAGGCCGCGGTTGCACGGAGGTCGATGCGTCAACGGGCACGTCCTGCCAGGGCAGGAAATGGCGGCCGTGCTGCTGCTGCCAATGGATGACGCGGGAGGCGAATGATTTCACGCCGGCAGGGTAGCACGCTTGCGGGCACAGGCCCTGCAGGACGTTGCGCTGCGTTATGCCGGCATTTTGCGAGGGCGGATGGCGCTGCCGCGCTCAACAAGCCGGCGCGCAGGCATGACCGAGTTTCTGGCGGAACAGATTTTTCAGCTTGCCGAACGCCGACTCGGTGATGGATTTTCGTTCGACCACGACCGCCGCGCCTGTGCGAAGCTTGTCGGCCAGGCGATGCAGCCCGATTGAAAAGCTGTTCATTCCATCCTGGTCCGAAAACAAATAGGTGTTTTTGACGCCGCTGACCCAGCCCAGCCGTGCCCAGCGGAAACTGCCGTCATCGTAATGGAATTCCACCCAGTCGCCTTTGTTGAGGGCGCGGGCGCGCAGGGTGAAATCGTCCTCGAATTCCGGGCAGGACGGTTCGGGTTCGGCCGTGACGACGGTTGCGGATGCCGGCGCGGCAGCGGGCGCCACTGTTTCCGTGAGCGTTTCGGGCACCGGCTCGGGCAGCGGAGCCGACTCGGGCAGCGGCACCGGCTGGGTGCCGGGACGCACCGCGTTGGCGTGCAGAATGATCAGGGTGGCAAAGAACTGGTCGGACTGGCTGGATGGCAAGCCGATTTCGGCGACGCCTTCGCGCAGGCGCTTCAACAGCCCCGGCAGAATGCGCACCAGCATCAGCCGCGCATCCATGTCGGCCTTGGGCTGCACGCTCCATACCAGTTCGCGCATGGTTTCGACGTGGCTGTTGAAATGCGCGCCCGTCTCGCCATCGTTGATGTAATCCGCGCTCAGCAGTTGCGCCCAGTCGCGGCGCAGAAATTCGCGCACGGCTTCGGCCACGGGCTGATCCTTGAGTGCGCGGTTGATGACGTCATGCACGATGACCGGTGCAAGTTCGGCGCGCTCGAATTGCCTGATCTGGACGATGTCCGGTTGCAGGCTGGCCTCCGCTGCCTGCTCCAGGGTTTCTTCCAGCGAGTCGCCCATCGCCTCCAGTTCGCGGGCGGCGGAGGCGAACACGGCGATGTCCTGCTCGAACGTCTCGAGCACTTGGCTGACCACCTGTGAAATGGCTTCCAGGCGCGCATTGCCCGCCGCGTTGTCGGGCAGGTGGACCGACAGTCTGGCGATGGCATCCAGCATGCGGCGCACGGGATGATCGGCCTCGGAGAAGAAGTTGCGGTCCAGCATGGCCGCCTTCAGCACCGGAATCTGCAGGCGCGCGATTTGTGCCTTGAGGCGGTCGGGGATGGCGGCCTCGTCGAACACCACGTCGAACAGCATGGCCACCGCGTCCACCAGTACCGCATCGAGCGGGCTTGCCGCCTGCATGAGCGAGCTCTGCTGCATGCTGCGAAGAATGTTGTGGATGGCGGAGGCCTCCAGCAGCGGCAACTCGAAGCGCACGCCGTCCGGCAGCATCATGGAACCGGTTTGCAGCTGGTCGAGCGACGCGAGCAGGTTGAATCCGCTGTGGCCCATTGCGGTGCCGCCTTCACCCTGTCTGCCGGCGGCGCCAGCGGCGGGTCCGCTGCCCCGGGCCAGCTGTTCGAACAGATTGAACATGTCGCCGTCCGTTGGTCCTGAGGTGTGGGTGGCGGGTTCTGCCGCGCTGCGATTGCCTGCCGTCTTGTGGGCGCGGCTTTTGGTGCCGACCTTGAGGTCGGGCAGGATCGCGTGGTCGATCAGGTGGCGATTGATGGCTTGATAGATGTGCGCGAGTTCGGTGGCCAGGATCAGGTCGAACTGGTTCAGCAGCACGATCCGGGTGTTCTGTTCCAACTGCATGCCGGCAATGCCGTCAAGCAGCGCTGCGCAGAGCGCACGCGGGCCGAGCGGATTGTCGTTTTCGCCCAGTCCGGAGCGACCCGTGAGGTGGGCGAAGCGGGCATCCAGCGCCACCAGTTCTTCGGCGCAGTTGTAGCGAAGGCGCGCGCTGGCCTTGTCGAGCGCCAGGGTGATTTCGAAATCCTGGTCTCCGACCAGGGACAATTCGGGCAGATCAACGGGAGCGGGTTTTTCGCGATTGAGGACGAAGTCGTCGAAAGCCTGGCAATACGCATCCTTGCAGGCGCTCAGCAATTCATTGGCATGCCGGTTGAGAATGCCCTGCGCGCCGTAATACGTGTTGCGCGTGTCCAGCAGGGGCGAACGGTCGGCCATCGCCAGCAAGGTGTTTTCCATCGCTTCGGTTTGCCGTGTCAGCACGCGGGTCGCACCTTCGATCAGCAGGTCGCGACAGCCATGCAAAATACCCAGCGTCTCGGCAGAGACCTGCGCACGGCGCGAACGCTCGAATTGATTGAAATTAACGACGACTGAACTATCGGACATCTCTCGTTCCATGGTGCCACCTCGCTGTTTCAGCGGCGGGCCGACGTGGAAACGAGGGGTGCATGACCGGAGTGCTACCGGCGGCCCCGCTGTCTCGAATGCTGTGGCGAAATGCCCTGCGGGCATTTATATCGAGACCGGTAGCTTTGCGTCCCCGCCTCGCGGCGGGTTTGCCCTGTTCGGTTGTCGGCGATTGCGTCGAAATATCGACGCTTGGCCGCGTAACCGGGTTATCGGCCAGGCGGGGCGAAAACTTGAGGCGTGCCGCTTAAAATTTCAGGCAGTGTCGGGCAATAAATGCGACTTGAGGCGAAGCATGGCTTTGCGGGTAAGTGACTGCTCCGGAATGTGGGCGTGTCCGGCGTCGATTTGTGCGGCAAGCTGGTCGCAATCAAGCGAAAAACGCTGTTCGCCGCTGCTGTTGCAAAACAGCAAATAGCCGTGTACGCCGACCCAGGCTACGCGCGCGGTCGTCAAACCCTCGAAGGGGGGATCGAAATCCACCCAGTCCCCCTCCTGCAATTGCTGCGCCTGCTGCAGGCTGGCGCCATCGGGCGGAGCGTCTGCCAGCTGATGGGCGAGCGATTCGATTTCCTCGCGCGAAGCGTGGTGGGGCACAAACGTGCTGACCCGTTCTTCCTCTGGCTGCGTCCCGGGGCGCACCCAGACTTCCTGGGCGCGGGTGATGGCCCCGAAAAAGTCCTTCAGGTGAGCCGGGTCGGAGCCTTGCGCCAGCAGCACGCGGCGCAATTCCGAGTTGATGTGTGGAATCGATTGCAGAAGGGTTTCCCGCGACGCGTCGTCATCCGGGGGCTGCAGACTGATAAAAAGCTGTTGCAGCGTCAGGCCGGCCGCCCGCCAGTCGGGTCCCTCGCCCGCTTCGGCCACATACAGCGACGCCATATGCGGCACCCAGGCTGCTTCCAGCCGGCGCAATACGGATGCTGGTGCGGGATAACGCGCGGTGAGGTCGTTCAGGTTTTCCAGCGCCAGCAGGGTGCCGAGTTCCTGGCGTTCGATCTGTTCCATGTTGGCCACGTCCGCAGCCAGCTCGGCTTCGGCGCGGGCGTTTTCATCGGCGAGCCAGGCGGTCAGCGCGCTGTGTGCCTGGGCGAAGACCTCGTTCTGATGATCGGGGTCGTTAAGGATGCAGGTACAGGCGGCCTCGACCTGCGCCAAAGCATGGGCGTGCGAGGGATCGCGCTCGGGGAAGCGGCGCGAGAAGAGCCCCAGCAGGTCGATCAGTTGCCGCGCCGGGTGCTGGTCATCGCTGAAAAAATCGGGGGAGACCAGGGCAACCCGCAGCGCCGGAATTTGCAGTTGCGCAATGTGGGATTTGTAGCCCGGCGACACGTCCGGGTCGTCGAGGATGAATTCGAACAGGCCGGCTACCGCATCCAGCACCGCGAGATCGAAGGTACCCGCATCCGTCTGGCGGGCCTGCTGCTGCAACTGGCGCAGCAGCAACGGGGCAAATGTCGCGGAATCCGAAGGCGGCGGGTTGGCCTGCCACTGCGTCAGGCTGTCGAGAAAACGCGGCAATTGCGCGGGAAAATCGGCGCCGCTCGCAGGCATGCCTGTGCCTGCCGTTGCCGCTGCACTTGCGGAGTGGCCGCTGTGGGCTTGTTCGGCAAGAGACTGCAGGTGCGCCAGGATTTCCTGGCCGGCACCCGACTCGATCCGGCTCGGTGCCGCAGTGGGGGGCGCAATCACGACGCTGTGTTTTTCCACGCCCTGTTCGCTCAGGTATTGATTGAGCGCAGCGTAGGTGTGCTTGAGCGTGTCGCGCAGGGGGAGGGTCGCGTGCTGCAGCAGAAAGGTGCCGCTTCTGGAATCGAAGTGAAGAGAGTCGAGTGCGCACGACAGCGCGCGCACGATCGAATGCGGCCCGAAGATTGCTGTGTAATCAGGACCTCCCTCGGCGTCCTGTTGCAGTGTGCGCAGGCGGCCCAGCAGCGGCACCAGTTCGTGCAGCAGGTCCTCTGACAGCCGGGCCGCCATCTTGTCTTCCGCCAGTTGCCGGCCCAGTCTGTCGTCATCGACCAGTTGCAGTTCTGCCGGCTGGCTGCCAAATGTATGGGCAAGCCGTTCAGGCGTGTTGATCTGCTGCCTGAACTGATCGGAAAACGCGGCCGACATCGTGTCCGGATTGGCGTTGAGCCAGTCCACACAGGTTTGGCCAATGGCAAAACTGGAAGGCGTCATCAGCTGCCCGATGGCCCGCAGGATGAGATCCTGGATAGCGGCGTGGCTGCGCTGAAAAAAATTATCCAGCGCCTGCGTCAAGCGCGTCTCCGCCTCGCGCAGCAGGGCGTCGGCCGGAAGGTCGCTGGCTTGGGAGTTCATGGCACGATTGTATCAACAGCCCGGCGCTGCAAATTCAATGCGATCGAGAAATCCGGATATGTTGTTTTGATGCAAAACTGGAGCGGGCGAAGGGAATCGAACCCTCCTCATGAGCTTGGGAAGCTCAGGTAATGCCACTATACGACGCCCGCAAGACCTTTATTACGGTGCGGAGTCTACCGTGTCGGGATCGTCGCTGTCGAGACTTCTTGCTGTGCTGGTGACGGTCAAGGTTAAGGGAGTGCGTTCAGGTTGGCGGGATGGAACGTCTCTTGTTTGGCCGAAGCGGAAGTTCCATCACTTGCGCCAGCGTTTCCTGTGTACGCCGTAGCCGCCATCTGGATACGGCAGGCTGGACGGCTTCCGGCTTGGTCGACCCAGCACATCCCATAGCTTGACTTCCATTCATTTGTTGTCAAGAATGCCAACATGAAGGCCGAACTGCTCAAGCAGCACCGCCAGCGCCTGCCCAACGGTGGGCTGGTCGAGATGAAGATATGGAAGCTGCCCTGCCCGGTGCCGCCTTGCGACCACGCCTTCAAGTATCGACTGGTGTATATCCTGGACGGGGAACGCCTTGTTGGTTTCGATAATGAGCGCGGCAAGGGCGATCACAAGCATCTGGACGGAAAAGAGTCGGTCTACTGCTTCGTTTCCATCGATCAACTTATGGACGATTTCATCGCAGAAGTGGAAAGGAGTGTCGAATGAAAACCGCTGTCATTGAAATCAACCCGGACTGGAAAGCCGCGCTCAGGGCGGGGGCCAAAGGCGTGCGCCAGGCCGCCCAATCCGGGCGTACCCAGCAATTCACGTTCAGCTACGCCAGCCCCGAACTGCTGTTCTCCGAAATCAGCCCCAAGCGCTGGGGCGTGCTGGAAGCGATGAGCGGCGCCGGCGAAATGAGCCTGCGCGAACTGGCCCGCAGACTGATACGCGACGTCAAGTCCGTACACCGCGACGTGCACGCCCTGCTGGAAACCGGGCTGCTGGAGAAAACCGAGAGCGGAAAAATCGTGTGCCCGTTCGACAAGGTGCGTGTCGATTTCACGCTGGCGCAGGCGGCTTAGAACTTGTCCGGGTTTTTGATGGCCTCGCCAATGCGTTAATGCAAGACTGACCAATCCCCGGATAAAAAATCCGGGTTTGGCATTCCCTTCAGTCGTTTTGGGGCAACACAGATCAGGTCATGCCGCTCAGGGACGGCGCGCTGCCGTCCCGCCGGTTCAATCACTATTCGTCAGGGAATAACGATGCTACGCGTCAGCAGGCTGGGCGGGCGACCGCCGCCCGGGTTGCCATCCATATAGCGCATGGTGACCGTCCCGCTGGTCACGCTCTGGGTTGTCCCGAACCGGCCCGGTGTCGATTCCGTCAGCACGACCAGAATGGTCGAAGCGCCATAGCTGAGCTGGACGCTGATTGACCCCTTGCCCGCCAGGTCGGGATCGATGACCTCCACGCTGACAGCCGGTGCAAGGGGCAGACTTGCATTGGTCAGCGCCAACTGCGCCAGCACGCCGCTCTGACTCGAGAACGGATCATCACCCCCCACGGCGGCCACCCGCCAGCCATCCTTGCCGCGATGCAGCAGGAACTGGCTCTTGCCGGTGTAGAGTCCCGGACTCAGGCCGGTCGACAGGAAGCGCTTTTCCCAGCTGGTCTGGATGATGGCTACGTCGGGTCCGGCCATGGTCTGGGTGTCGAGCAGGTGCAAACGGATTTGTTTCAGCTGGTTGGTGTCCTGGACCATGCCGTCGATGAAGCGCTGGTAGCCGATCATGCCGGGGTCGAGCTTGCTGCGGATCAGGCCGATGTTGCCTGCTTCATAGGCCCGGATGAAGTCCTCCAGAGCCTGCTGCGCCTTGTTGGCCTCGGCCAGATCTGCCACCGGGATTTCTATCGGCTTGTTATCCTGGGCTCTCGCCGGGTCGGTAAAACCGGCAAGACCAGTTATGCCCAGGCACATTGCCAGGCCTAGCGTTGCCATACGGTTCTGGTTCATCTTTCTCTCCTCAAAGCGTGTAGACGAGCTGCAAGCCAGCGGTCTGTTCGCTG